>UQDO01000002.1 GCA_900539855.1 uncultured Oscillospiraceae bacterium | reverse complement strand
TAATCACCCCTTATAGGGGTGGAGCAAACCACCGGTTGAACCGGTGGTTTTGATTAGGTCACTTTCATATTTTTGCTTTTTGAGTTGTTTGTAATGCTCTAGATCATCCTCAATCTGCCTGCAAAGAGAGGGGAATCTCTTGTCCTTACGCACGGCGTCATATGCGTTGTATGTTTCACACATGTTGCGGTACCAAAATGAGTATTCGCTATGCTCAGTCACATCAAAATTGCAGTTCAGGTCGTTTGTCTTAAAGGAAAGATCGCTCAGCAGGGGAGATGTATACCGTGCCGTGCCTTTTAAAAGCAGGTCTTCAAACCTTTTATACGAATTTCTCACTTTTTCTATGTATTCATAGGCGCTGATTGTATCATTGAGTCCGGAGTAACACATCGACATACCGGCATATGCAGATGCCAGACGCAGCAGAAACAGTCCCTCATCGGCGAATGCTTTTATCATTGCAATGGCTCTTGAATAAATATCAATAGCTTTGCGGTACCCCTTATTGCCGACACATAAGCCCCCGAGCCATAGTATATTGTTTATAATACCTTCGAAATCGGCAAGCATACATTCTTGTTTACACCTGCGCCGTTCGCTCATTGGCATGATTATGTCAGCAAGTACACTGTTCCTGTTGACCGTCGCCGACGGCAGCTTTTGCGCCGTTTCAACTGCCTTTTCCTGCTGCCCGGAAATGTTATATGTATATGCTAAGAACTGCAGGGTATTTATGCGAATGTCATCATCGGTGCAATCGGTCAAGATCAGTTGGGCAATCTTAATTATTTCATCGGCGGTCCGTTTATCGGCGTCAGTGCAGTAAATGCCGAACAGATAATCGACCAGCATACCCAAAAGCCTGTGATCGTTTGGATAGACTTTAAGGCCACTGCGTATTACAGCAATTCCGTCCTGCAGCCTGCCGGTATGAGAACATGCAGCGGCATCATCTATGTATTTTTTTACGCCTGCATCGCCTGTTTCCGGCCCTATATCAAGCAGATAATCTGCGGAAACACCGAAAAAGTTTGACAAAGCAGGAATAAGGGTCAGGTCAGGCAACGCCAGACCGTTTTCCCACTTAGAAACCGATTGATATGAAATATTCAGATAATCAGCCAGCTTTTCCTGTGTCACGTCCTGAGATTTTCTGAGATCTTTAATCCTTTTCCCGATATTCAACATCATTCTTCACTCCCCTGATTTTCAGTCGAAGTTTTCTGATCATATTATAATGCCTCACGCACAAAAACAGTATAACATATCAGGTTACCGTGATGCAACCGCAGGTTGAAAGCATCACAAAACCACGCGGAAGTAATGACGCTGAATTTTAGTTTATCTGCCTTTATGCAGATAAACTAAAATTTAGCGGTATAAACAAACGAATAACCGCGGCAGGATTTTGCTCCTGCCGCGGTTTTATGAGTTTTAATGTCGCCTGCGATCCTGCTTAAAACGATTTTGCTTATGCTTTCATGATCTCATCGCCGAAAGCCTTCATTGAGTCGCAGTTTTTGAGCGACTCGTCATGAGTGGCTCCGGTGGCTGAAAGATATATCTTGATCTTCGGCTCGGTTCCGGACGGACGCACGATAAACGAACAGCCGCCGTCAAGCTTGAATTCAATGACCTCCGACTTCGGAAGCGTAAGAGCGGTTTCTGTGCCGGTGACTGCATCAATCGAGACCGATTTGCCGTAATCACAGATGGTGAGCACCTTTTGTCCGGCTATTTGGGCAGGCGGATCGTTTCTGAGCGAGTTCATTATACCGCTCATCTTGGCAAGCCCCTGCTGACCCTCGAATGTATAGCTGAACTGCTTGTTGGTATAGAACCCAAGTTCAGATTCAATAGAATTCAGGGCATCGACAAGTGTCACACCCTTATCTTTATAGTAGCACGCCATTTCGCATATCAGCATGGACGCTGTGACGGCATCCTTGTCGCGCACAAATGTGCCCGAAAGGTAACCGTAGCTTTCCTCAAATCCGAAAACATAGCGGTCAGGTCTGCCTATCTTTTCAAGCTCGGCTATCTGTTCGCCTATATACTTGAAGCCGGTGAGAACGTTGACCAGACGGCAGCCGTACTTGTCGGCAATTTTCTGGCACAGCTCGGTAGTGACTATTGTCTTGACCGCTATCGGCGAATCGGGCATTGTGCCAAGCTCGGTTCTTGTTTTGAGAATGTAATCGAGAAGCAGCGCGCCCACTTCGTTTCCGGTCATGAGTTTGTATTCGCCGTTATAAAGGACGGCAATACCCACACGGTCACAATCGGGATCGGTGGCGAGAAGTATATCCGGCTTTACCTTTTCTGCCAATTTCAGCGCACACTCAAACGGCTGGCTGAGCTCGGGGTTGGGGTACGGTGCGGTGGGGAAGTTGCCGTCGGGCAGCTCCTGCTCGGGCACAACATAAACATTTTTTATGCCTACGCGGCGCAATATCTCCCTTACCGGCTTGTTTCCTGTGCCGTGCAGTGGGGTGTATACAACCGACATATCGCTTTTTTTCAAAAGCTCGGGTCTTAACGACTGCGTCCTGACGTTGGCAAGAAATTTTTCTATAACATCGTTGCCGATGTTTTCGATCATGCCGCTTTCAAGACCGTTTTCAAACGGTATTTTCTTTATGCCTGTAAAGAAATCGGTTTTTTCAATGTATGAGAAAACAAAATTGCTAGCCTCAACGCTCAGCTGGCAGCCGTCGGGACCATATGCCTTATATCCGTTATATTTTGCCGGATTGTGGCTTGCGGTTATCATAACGCCGGCATCGCACCCAAGCTCACGCACAGCAAAGGAAAGCATTGGAGTGGGCATAAGCTCGGTGTAAATATATGCTTTAATTCCGTTGGCTGCAAAAACGCAGGCAACGGTCTCGGCGAACAGGCGCGATTTTATACGGCTGTCATAAGAAATAGCAACACTACCCTTATCGGTAACACTGTTTACATATTCTGCAATGCCCTGTGTGGCGCGGCCTACCGTGTATACATTCATGCGGTTCGTACCGGCACCTATCACACCGCGGAGCCCGGCAGTGCCGAACTCAAGCTCACGGTAGAACATATCATTTATAAGCTCGTTATTCCCGGCTGCTTTTATAAGCTCCGGTATAAGATCCGGATCGTCCGTAGCGTTTTTCTTCCATATTTCATAAAGTTCTCGTATTTCCAATCACGATCATCCTTTCAAAGAAATTAATAAATGCACATATATAATTTAATACAAATTCGTCTGTATGTCAATCTTTGAGGCGGTCATTTAGCCGTTCTTTTTTAAGTCTTAAACATTTTTAGCGATTTATCCAAACAATTCTTGACAAATAAAATGTTATGGTGTAAAATTAATAAAAATGATATGACTATACAATCAGCTAATAATGCTGTTGTGTATCGTATGTGTACATATGTCCATGGTAAGCATACAGAGAAGACAGGGCTGTTACCTTTGAAAAACGTTTTTGAAGCATCAGAAAACCAAGTATCACACCGATCCGCTGTTTCGGTGCTTAAAGAGTATGCGCCGCTTGTCAGGTCAAGGGCGTGTCACTTTGCCTCGTCCTCCAATGAAACCGAAGATCTGATACAAGAGGGTAATATAGGGCTTTTTTCAGCCTATATGAACTATGACAGCAGCCTTTCCTCATTTGGCACCTTTGCTAAAAGGTGCATTGACGCAGCCATGATTGATTGCCTCCGCAAGACGCATAAGCTGTCGTCCGTGCCGGAGGATATGAAGGTTGATATAAGCGGTCTTGAGGTCGCCGATGCGTCGCCCGATCCTGCACATTTTGTTCTTGTAAAGGACGAATATGAAAGGTATATGGTCAAGGCACGCTCGGTTCTGTCCTGCCTTGAATACAAGGTTTTTTCGGACATGCTGCGCGGTTATACCGCCGCTGAGACGGCGAAGGATAACGGTATCAGCGTGAAATCTGTTACTAATGCGATATCGAGGATCCGTGCCAAATTAAAGTAAATATGCCCAGGTAGCTTAAAAAGCAGAGCGTTGTATTCCAAAGATGTCGGTGCGATTCCGTCCGGGGCTAACAAAATACTCATTGAGAGAGGTAAAAATCATGTTCGAAGACAAGACCCTTAAGTGCAAAGACTGCGGAGAGGAATTCGTATTCACCGCCGGTGAGCAGGAGTTCTACGCATCTAAAGGCTTCGTAAACGAGCCGCAGCGCTGCAAGAAGTGCCGCGACGCTAAGAAGAACGCCGGCAGAGCTCCCAGAGAAATGCACGAGGCTATCTGTGCAAAATGCGGTAAGCCTGCTATGGTACCGTTCGTACCGCGTGACGACCGTCCTGTATATTGCAGCGAGTGCTTTGCAAAGATGAAGGAAGAGCAGGCATAATTAATGCTTGGCCGAGCCGTTTCAGTTTTACTGAAACGGCTTTTTTTATAATATGTATGCAATGATTTTCAGCGAAAACATAGATTTTTAATATTTTATTCATATAAAGCGGATACAGGAGTCTTAAAATATATACATGTAAGATGTGCAAAAACCGAAACGGAAATAAAACGCTGAAGCACCGCTGACAGACGCTTTCAGCCGGCGCTCTTAACATTAAATTTCAATGGCAGGAGGAGTAACTGACATGGCTAATAAAAAAGTGCTTATTGTGGACGACGATACCAACATCTGCGAATTGCTGCGACTATATCTTGAAAAGGACGGGTTTGATACCGTTATCGCTAATGACGGCGAAGCGGCTATTGTAAAATTCAACGTTGAAGAACCTGATATAATACTTCTCGACATTATGCTGCCTAAGCTCGACGGATGGCAGGTATGCAGAACCATCAGAAAGAATTCAACAGTGCCGATAATAATGCTTACCGCCAAAGGTGAGACATTTGATAAGATACTCGGTCTTGATCTTGGCGCCGACGACTATGTCACAAAGCCTTTTGACTCAAAAGAGGTTGTCGCCCGTGTGAAGGCGGTGCTCAGACGCTCGGCAGGCGGTGATGAAAATGCGGAGAAGATCGTAAAATACGATAAGCTCGTTATTAATCTTACAAACTATGAGCTGATCGTTGACGGAAAGCAGATTGACACGCCGCCCAAGGAGCTGGAGCTTATTTATCACCTTGCGAGCAATCCGAACCGCGTGTTTTCAAGGGATCAGCTGCTTGACGAGGTGTGGGGCTTTGAATACTACGGCGATTCGAGAACGGTCGATGTGCATGTAAAGCGTCTGCGTGAAAAACTTGAGGGTGTGTCTGATCAGTGGTCCATAAAGACCGTGTGGAGCGTCGGATACAAGTTTGAAGTGAAGCAGAGCTGATATGAAAAACCGACTTTTTCACAAAATATTTTTATCTACCGCGCTGACGCTTATAGCGAGCCTTATAATAATAATGATATTGCTGAGCGTTTCGGTGAATAATTATTTTGTAAACGAAAAGGAAGATCTGCTTACCGAAAACTGTGAGACGCTGTCGTCGGTGCTTTCAAGGCAGGATGACAATTCCACCAGCTTTTATATAAGCTTAAACGGAGTTGTAGAGGTCGTTGCAAAGGCAATCTCCGGCGATGTGTACGTCAGTGACCCGGTCGGGAACGTGTTTTTGTGCAGCTGCTATGAATGGAAGACCGATCGCACCTGTGTTCACTCTAAGGGTACGGTGCCGGATGAAATACTGGATAAGGCGGCTCAGAATGGCAAATACTTTGAGGTCGGTCATCTTGCGGACAGATTTCAGAACGTATATTATACGGCAGCAATGCCGTTTTACGCAAACAGCGGTAAGATAGCGGGATATGTTTTCATATCGTCTCCGACGTCACTTCTTCAGGGAATGTGGTCCGAGTTGTCAACGATATATCTGTTCTGCACGGCGCTTCCAATACTGCTTATGTTCATAATACTGTATTTTCTGACAAGGCGGATAACAAGACCTGTAAACCTTATGTCAGAGGCTGCGGTAAATATGTCCAAGGGTGATTTTTCAAAGAGAATACCGGTTATGGGAGACGATGAGATAGGCGACCTTGCCAAGGCGTTTAACGCAATGTCAAATTCGCTGACCCAGCTTGAAAGCATGAGAAGAAGCTTTGTTGCCAATGTCTCACATGAACTGAGGACACCGATGACCACCATCGGCGGCTTTATTGACGGCATACTTGACGGAACGATTCCTCCGGAAAAGGAACGGCATTATTTAAGCATTGTTTCCAGCGAGATAGGCAGGCTGTCGAGACTTGTGCAGTCGATGCTTTGCCTTGCAAAGCTGGAATCGGGCGAGCAGAAGGTCTCACCTACGGAGTTCGGTGTTATAGACCTTATCTGTGATGTGCTGATATCGCAGGAGCAGCGCATTAACGCCAAAAATATTGAGATAATAGGTCTTGATGAAGGTACCGATGTCAAGCTTACGGCTGACAGGGATCTTATTTATCAGGCGGTTTTCAATCTTACTGATAATGCAATAAAGTTCACACCTCAGGACGGTGTGATCAGCTATCATGTGGCAAGGGAGCCTGACGGTCTTATCCATATTGCCGTTAAAAACACCGGACGGGGAATCATGCCGGATGAGCTGCAATATGTGTTTGACAGGTTCTATAAGACCGATAAATCGCGGTCCGTAAACAAAGAGGGCACGGGTCTCGGTCTTTATATAGTAAAAACAATAGTGGATATACACAAGGGTCATATTACGGTCAGCAGTCAGCCTGATGAGTTTACGGAATTTGAGATGACATTTCCGCCGTCCCTTTAAAAAGGAGTAGTTTTATAAATGGATAACAACAACGATTACCTGAATGATTTAAAGGACGAGGGACAAAAAGAGCATACAAGCGGTATGAATGAACAGGAGCATAATGCGGAAGGCTGTGTAAACGGCACACAAAATGCGGAAAACACCCGGTATTCTGAGCCGGTGGTATCGGAACCGACCGTGACATTCGACAGTGTATCCGCAGCTGAAAGAAAGAGTACTTCTACCGGTATAAAGGTGTTTTTTGCAATGCTGTCGGTGGCTGTAATGCTGATTATAGCCATTACGGTCGGATATGTGTTCGGAAATAAAAACGGGGAAAGACTACCGGTGCCGAAGGGCACTACTTCAACGGCTCTTTCGTCGAAGGGAGAAACCGAGCCGGCTGCCGTTTCGGGTGTCGAAGGCGTATATACAAGTGTTTCGCCGGCGGTTGTGAAAATCACCGTTTATACGGACAAAGACGGCTTTGCCGCTTCCGCAAGCGGGGTGATCTATTCATCTGACGGGTATATCGTCACAAACGATCATATTTATGCAAACGTAGCTTCACCGAAATTTCTGGTGCTGCTCAGCGACGGCAGAGAGCTTCAGGCGGAATATATTGCCGGCGATACCAAGAGCGATATAGCCGTATTGAAAATTGACGCCAACGGGCTTACAACTGCCGCTTTCGGAGATTCGTCGGAATGTGCGGTAGGTGAAATGGTGGCTGCTATCGGTTTTCCTTTGACCACAAGCAATCAATCAACCCTGACGTCGGGCATTATATCTTCTGACGGCATCCGTGTGCTGAACAATGAAAGATATTCAATGAAAATGCTGCAGACCGATACGGCTATAAATCCCGGAAATTCCGGCGGCGCACTTGTCAATATGTATTCCCAGGTCATAGGTATCACAACCTCTAAAATTTCCGCAAGCGGTTATGAAAACATCGGTTACGCCATACCTTCCGCTACGGTGGTACGCATTGCAGATTCGCTTATAAATAACGGCTATGTTGCCGGCAGAGGAAAAATCGGCATAAGCTATACTTTTATTGATACCGTTCAATCGGAAAATAAGGGAGTGCCAAAGGGTCTGTATGTCGGTGAAATATCGACCGACAGTGATCTGACCGATAAAAACATCGGAAAAGGCGATATTATAACTCATATCAACGATGTTGAAATAACAAGCGGAGACATCGCTCTTGATATAATCGAAAACATTGAGCCCGGAAAGGCAATTTCGTTTACGGTTTATCACACCGCTTCAAAATCGACCGAAACGATATATGCTTCGCTGATACCCGATCAGGGCAGCTCAAGCTACACCGAAAAGGTCGACGGCGGAACCGACAGCAGTGGTGGGCTGCAGCAGCTTCCGTTCGGCGATGAAAGTTCTGACTCATATTCGGATCATTGATTATAGGCTTTGGGCACCCGATGAGATGTCGGGTGCCCGAACTGTATTTGCAGGGCATGCGTTACAGCAAAACGGCTGAAATAAAGAAAATAAGCGGTTTTATGCGGTTCCTACGGACGGTAGAGTATAAATAACCGAATTCTACAGGGCAAAATAAGCAGGGTAGAGACTGTGAACCGAACAGTAGGTTGATATACTTACTGTAAACTGTTTTAATAATATTATGAACCCGAAGAAAGGAAACAGCCATGACTAAGATATTTACAGATACAGCCGCTAATCTCTCTGCTGCTGTTATAAAAAAATATGATATAGGTATTATACCGATATCATATTCCGTGAATGGGATAGAGCATGAAGATTTAAGAACAAAGGAATTCAACGGGAAAGCATTTTACAATGCCATGCGCCGCGGCTCGGTCATCAAGACTGCCGCGACAGGTCTTGACAATTTTCTCGAGCCGTTCAGAAAGGTGCTCTGTGAAGGGCATGATATAATATTTATAGGACTTTCTGGTGGGATAAGCAGCACATCGCATACGGCAGCTATTGCTGCGAATGAACTGAGAGATGAATTCCCGGAAAGGAAGATCACCGCTATCGATTCGCTCGCGGCTTCGCTCGGTGAGGGGCTGCAGGTGCTTTCGGCAGCCTCGATGAACGAAAGCGGAATTTCCTATGATGATATTGTAGAATGCATCGAATCGGATAAGAAAACAATGGCGCAGTTCTTCACTGTCGATGATCTGAAATATTTAAAAAAGGGCGGCAGGATAAGCGGAGCTACCGCAACCTTAGGCACATTACTCAATGTCAAGCCGATATTAAGGGGCGATGATGAGGGGCATATCGTTTCATGCGGTAAGGCAAGAGGAAAAAAGGCAGCGCTTGGTGTGCTTGCCGAGAAATACAGCGAACTATGCGCCGATAAGACCGGCGAGATAGGCATTGCTCACGCAGATGCCGAGGATGATGCCGGGCTGCTGCTGACCGAACTCAAAAAACAGGGGCTTAAAGGAAGGTGCATTATTGAATGCTATGAGCCTGTAACCGGTTCACACGTCGGTCCCGGCACAGTCGCTCTGTTTTTCCGCGGTATTCATAAATAAGAAGATATGATGCAAAAAAAAATATAAACGGTTGCTGCGTTAGTGCGGTGCGAACCAGTCTTCCGATGTCTTACCCATATAGCAGTAACTTTTAGTTTATAGGTGAATACCATTCGTATAATTAATTGACAGACTAAGGCTCGTTCTCTACAAAAATACGATTAGATTTTCGGCTTTTCCAGCTATAAACTAAAACTTATCGGTACAAAAAAACAGAACCGGATGGAGGATGATCTCCAGCCGGTTCTGTTTTATATATCTATATTTTCTTTATGTAATGTCTCTTTTTGCCGTCCTTGATCTTTACCTTCAATATTCCATCGGCAACAGGAATCTCGGCTTCTATTTCGGTAAGTCCGAATGTGTTGGGTGTTACGGATATCACCTTGCCGTCCTCGATTTTCACACCCAAAACCTTTTCGACAAAAAATGAATACACTCCCGAACTCCAACCGTGGCACAATGAATGACGGAAGCCTTTATAACAGAACGCACCGTAGTCGCCGTGCAGGTCCTTTACATCATCGTTTGGTATTTCGTCTATGCGACCGCTGCCTTCCAGCCAATCAAGGTTAAAATCCTCCCAGAAGGTAGTGGCTCCGCGTGAAAGCATGGCGCCAAAGTATTCCTTGATAAGCTCTGTCACTTTTGTGCCGCCGCACATTGCATATGCGGACAGTATATAATAGCTCATAAATGTTGAAAAGCCGTGCGCTCCGCCGTTTTCGATGAACTCTGCGGCATCAGGCTGCGCGCCTGCCAGCACCTGCATCGCCTTAGTCTGCTTTGCGGTGCATGGGGCAGACAGCCAGACCGACAGCTTGTTTACAAGCTCCGCACAATTTTTATCCTCGGTATAATTAAATAGCTTTTCGGCTGCAATCATCATTATCGCGGCTGTACCGGGTATTTCGTCGTCTGTGCCTCTGGTCGGCCAATCGAGAAAATAATTCTTTTTGCCTTCCGCATAATTCATGGATCCGTCTTTACCGGTCAGCTTGTTTATGCGCTTTATGATGCTTTTGGCATACCCTGCGTTTTTGTTGAAGAACGCAGTGTTTCCGGTAAGCCGGCGGTATTCGCAAAGGTTTATCACCCACCACGCCGAATAGCTCGGTATCCAGTTCATCCACGCACCGTCGGCGGTGTCGTTTTTCAAAAAGGTGAGGGAATTTGGCGTGTTTTCGATGTCACCGAATAAATAGCCTGAGGTAAGCACCTCCTGGTGCAAATCGCCTGCCCAGACAAGGCGGTCGCGCTTTATGCCGTCCCATATATATCCGTTCTGACAGCAAAGCTTCATTGTGTATGCCGCCGTCTCAAGTATGCGGTTGATCTCCTCGTCGTTTGTCTTTATATACCCTTCGCGGCTGAATTTCTCGGTTCTCAAAACGGCGTATATGTTCTGTATCAGCAGCGGATTATCACCCAGCGACTCAATATATGCGAACCTGAAACCGCTGCGGCAAAATGTCAGGTCTGACATGCTTGCAATGTCAACCTCTATGTCGCGCGGTGAATGGTCGTTGCAGGCGCCTTTTGTACCTAAAGGTGCTAATGCCTCGGATGCCGATTCACCTAGCCTTATGTGCAGGCGGTCGCCGCCCTTTAAAAATGACGAAATTATTCTTATGCTTCCAGCAATTTCACGCCCGAAATCAAGGCAGACGTATGATCCTTTACCGACAAATTTTGCAGAGTTGGCAGATTTAAAAGGAACACACGGACCGTGGTCGGTGAGCAACCTTTTCTCGTTTTCCATACCGCTTACTGCAAGTATTGAAACCGGGGTCAGAAGTTCTTCACAAATTTTGCCCTTATCCATTATATATCATCTCCGATTCGCTTGTCTTTAAAATAGAATTCTTTATCCCTTTCGCCTATGGGACGCATTACCCTGCACGGAGCGCCTACCGCGACAACATCGGACGGAATGTCCTTTGTGACAACGCTGCCGGCACCTATGACAGTATTATCGCCTATGGTGACGCCGGGAAGAACTATCACTCCGGCGCCAAGCCAGCAGTTGCTGCCTATGTGTATCGGCGCGTTGTACTGATACTCCTGCTCGCGCAAAACCGGCAGAACGGGATGACCTGCCGTGGCGATTATAACGCCCGGACCTATCATTGTATGACTGCCTATATAAATATGCGTGTCGTCAATGAGCGTTAGGTTGAAATTTGCATAGACGTGATTCCCAAAGTGAACATGTCTGCCGCCCCAGTTCGCGTGGAACGGCGGCTCTATATAGCAGCCGTCGCCTATTTCCGCAAACATTTCCTTTAGCATCGCTTCGCGCTTTTTAAGCTCGGTCGGACGGGTCTGGTTAAAATCGTAAAGCCGGTTGAGGCACTTTTGCTGCTCCTTTGCAATCTCCTGGTCGCTCGGCAGATAAAGCTTTGTTGAATGCATTTTCTCTATTATATCCATACGCTCCTCCTTAAAGTTCTGACAGGTCGTAAGGCGTGTGCATGTATACGATGTGATTCAGCCAGTTCGCATACAGCATGTTTGCGTGCGATTTCCATGTGAATTTAGGCTTTTGTTTTGGATCGTCATTTTCAAAATAATTTACCGGAACAGCAGGGGACAGCCCCTTTAAAACATCCCGTGAATACTCGTTTGCAAGTGTATAGCGGCTGTATTCGGCGTGACCCGATACAAATACATTCCTGCATTCGCGGTCGGTCACTATATAAGCACCGGCTTGTTTTGACTGCGCCAATATATATAGCTCCTTTTCGGCAGCTATCAGTTCTATCGGCGTTTCGGTGTATCTTGAATGGGGTGCGAAGAAGTGGTCGTCAAAGCCGCGCGTCAACGGATGCTTTAAATCGGTTATCTTGTGCTCATATATTCCGCTGAGCTTTTGCGGCAGCTTTCTTTTATTGATGCCGTATTTGTAGTACAATCCTGCCTGCGACGCCCAGCATATATAAAGCGTTGAATAGACATTTGTTGCTGCCCAGTCCATTATCGAGCATATTTCTTTCCAATATTCCACCTCGCAAAAAGGCATTAGTTCAACCGGCGCACCGGTTATTATAAGACCGTCAAATCTTTCGGATTTTATTTCGTCAAAGGTCTTGTAAAATTTAAAAAGATGCTCCGCCGACGTGTTTTTCGACGTGTGCGATGCCATTTGCAGCAGCTCCACCTCGACCTGAAGAGGTGTGTTGCCGAGCAGGCGCAGAAGCTGCGTTTCAGTGTCTATTTTGGTCGGCATGATATTTACTATAGCTATCCTCAAAGGGCGTATATCCTGATGAAGTGCCCTGTGCTCGGTCATTATAAACACGTTTTCCGATTCAAGCGTTCTTGCAGCTGGCAGACTGTCCGGAATTTTAATTGGCATTTGATCGTTGCCTCCATGCGTATTATCCAATATATGATAGCAGACATGTACCGAGATTTCAATAAAAAACATATCAATTTATACAGTTGTTCCAAAAAAGTTTCAAGAATATAATAAATGTTTGCAATCATAAATGTTTTGTGGTAAAATAATTTGAGTTATTATGGATAATTGCCTTGCAGCACAGCGAAAGGAAATGGTCACAATTATGGATAACAGACCGATAGGTGTGTTTGATTCCGGTTTGGGCGGTCTTTCTGTTATAAAAGAGCTGAACCGTATATTGCCGGATGAAAATATAATATATTTCGGGGACACCGGCAGGGTGCCTTACGGCATGAAAAGTGTTGAAACCGTTGCAAGATATGCGGCTGAGGATGAGAGATTCCTTTTGTCGCACGGTGTTAAAATGATAATCGCTGCCTGCGGAACCGTAAGCTCCGTGTCAAAGACCTTTCCGCCAAAGCTGCCTGTTCCGTTTATCGAGGTCGTGACTCCGGCGTCAAGAGCGGCGGTAAATACTACAAAAAACGGCAAAATAGGCGTGTTGGCTACTTCGGCAACGGTCAGCAGCAATTCATATAAAAATGAAATGCAGAGCATAAATGCTGGGCTTGATATAATGCAGACCGCGTGCCCTTTGTTTGTTCAGCTTGTTGAATCGGGCTGGATCGACCGGCACGACGAGGTGACGGTCGCGACGGCGAAAAGATACCTTACCCCGATGGCTGAGCACGGCGTTGACACGGTTATTTTAGGGTGTACTCATTTCCCGGCGATAAGGGAGATAATAGGCGATGTTTTCGGCAGTTCTGTTGCCCTTATCAATTCCGGCGAACAGGCTGCGCTTGATGCCGAAAGATTCTTAAAGGACCATGATATGCTGGGTCACGGCGGCAGCCGCAGTTTTTATGTGACCGACCGCGTGCAGATGTTTGCCGTAACGGCAAACACGTTATTGGGCTCTGAAATAGGAGATAAGGTCGAGCTTGTCAGTTTGGACAGTTTCGGAGGTTGAGCTTTTTGGAAAACATTCTTTACAAGGACGTTATAATTGATATTAAAGGCACCCAAAACGTAAACGGTGCGGAGGACACAGTTGAGCTTACCACGGTAGGAAAAATGAATATAAAGGACGGTAAAACCTACCTCAGATATGACGACAGCTCATCTTCTGGCGAGGACGGCGTAAGCTGCCTAATTAAGATCGACGACAGTGAAAATTCAGTCGTTATGCAGCGATCGGGCAGACTTAACAGTCGCATGTATATAAAAAAAGGTCAGCGGCATATTTGCCATTACGACACAAGTGAAGGTCCGCTCACAATGGGCATTTTCGGAGAAAACGTCCGGTCAAGCCTTGATGAAAACGGCGGCAGTCTTTTTATGAGCTATACCATTGACGTCAATTATGGCATGCTGAGCCGGAATAAGGTCGAAATATCGGTAAGAGAAACAAAGGTCTAAGGAGAGTTGATTTATGTCAGCTATAGTTAAAAGTACAAGGGAAAGTATAAAAACGCTTATAGACAGCGCCGCGAAGAAGGCGATAGCTGATGGCGTTTTACCGTCAGCCGAACTTAATAGCTTTAATATTGAGGTACCTGCCGACCGTACGCACGGCGATTTTGCCGTAAACGCCGCCATGGTATGGACTAAGCTTTTCCGCAAGCCGCCGAGAGCGATTGCAGATATAATCGTAAACAACCTGTCGCTTGACGGCACATTTATTGACCGGGCAGAGGTTGCGGGACCGGGATTTATAAATTTATTCCTGTCTGACAGATATTATGCCGCTATTGTCAGCGATGTGCTGGAAAAAGGCGAGGACTACGGCAGCTCCGACATAGGCAAAGGACAGAAGGTAATGGTTGAATTTGTATCTGCCAATCCTACGGGACCCATGCATATCGGAAACGCGCGCGGTGGTGCTTTGGGCGACTGCCTTGCCGCGGTGCTCTCAAAAGCAGGATATGATGTGACAAGGGAGTTTTACGTCAACGACGCCGGTAATCAGATAGCCAAATTCGGAGCTTCGCTTGAGGCGAGATATCTTCAGATATATAAACCCGAAACTGAGTTCCCGGAGGACGGATATCACGGTGCGGATATAACCGAAAGGGCAAAGGAGTTTGCCGCTATAAACGGCGACGCATATGTTGAGGCTTCGGAGGAAGAGCGCAGGAAGGCGCTTGTTGATTATGCGCTTCCGCTTAATATAAAGGGACTTGAGGATGACCTCTTGAAATACCGTATCAAATATGATGTATGGTTTAAAGAGTCATCACTTTACGAATCGGGCGCTATCGACGATATACTGAAGATATTAAGGGAAAAAGGTCTGCTTTACGAAAAGGACGGCGCCGTGTGGTACAAGGCTACCGAGTACGGCGACGAAAAGGATGAAGTGCTTGTACGCGCTAACGGCAATCCGACCTACTTTGCCGGTGATATAGCGTATCACTACAATAAATTTGCAGTAAGGGGATTTGACAGGGTAATAAATGTCTGGGGTGCAGACCACCACGGACATGTTGCAAGACTCAAAGGTGCCATGAATGCTGTGGGGCTTGACGGCAACAAGCTGGATATCGTTCTCATGCAGCTTGTGCGCCTTGTGCGTGACGGCGAGGCCGTCAAGGTATCAAAGCGTACCGGCAAGTCAATTACGCTCAAGACATTGCTCGACGAAGTGCCGCTTGATGCCGCGCGCTTCATATTCAATTCAAAGGAGCCCAACACGCACCTTGAATTTGACCTTGATCTTGCGGTGGAACAGTCGAGCCAGAATCCTGTATATTATGTTCAGTATGCACACGCGAGAATATGCAGCATACTGCGTAATCTGAGCGCTGAGGGCATAGAACCGAGGAAATGTACCAAGGATCAGCTGACCCTTCTAAAAGCGCCAGAGGAGCGCGAGCTTATACGCCGCATATCCGAATTTACGGGTGAGATCGAGGCGTCGGCAAAGTCATATGATTCAGCCCGTATAACGCGTTACGTTTATGATGTGGCTACGCTTTTCCATAAGTTCTATAATTCATGCCGTGTTAAAAACGACAATGCCGACCTAATGCAGGCGCGTATAGCCCTTTGTATTGCCGCAAAGACGGTTATATCAAATATACTTGCAATGCTGAAAATTTCTGCACCCGAAAGTATGTAAATGTAATTCGTCCGTAATTTGTCATGTAATATGAAAGCACCAGACAAGGACAGAAGTTCTATCCTTGTCTGGTGCTTTTTATTTGTATGTACAGATGAATTTCAGTTCAGCGGTGTACAAAAAACAAATAGCTAATTGAATTTTTGTAGGAAACAAGCCTCAAGTGTCGTTCCTCAGCAACCACATAAACTGATTGGTACGTCGTAGGGCAGGGGTCCCGCTCCTGCCGCATTTTATGTCGATATAACGATAAATTGAATTCAAACACCGGGAGGAAGCCTTGCTTCCTCCCGGTGTTTGAATACTTCCTGTTAAACCTGTCCGACATTAGTATTAGTATTAGAAAAACAATCCGGGAATCAGGTAGCTCAGCACCGACATTATAAGTCCGGCTGTGATAACTCCTGCAAAAATGATGGGGAAAGATCTTTTCATCCTTATATCAAGCATCGTTGCGATAAGGGCACCCATCCACGCACCTGTGCCGGGCAGCGGTATTGCGACAAAGCTGAAAAGTCCCAAATTCCGGCTTTTGTTGATCTTTCCGCCTTTTCTGCCTGCCGCCGCTTCGATCTTTGTTATCAGCCTGTTGAAAAATGGTACCTTTTTCAGCAGTACAAATATCTGTCTTATAAAAAGAAGTATCAGCGGTATCGGGATCATATTGCCTATAACACATATGGCAAATGCCCTTGTCCACGGCACGCCAAGCAGCGACGCCGCTATCATGCCGCCCCTTAGTTCCAATATAGGAAGCATTGATATAATGAAGATTATAAGTTCTTTAGGTATGCCGTCGAGCGCCGATATAATTGAATCTATCATCTGAACTACCCTTTATCTGTATTTTGTGACGGTGGTGCCCTTGTAATAATGCTCAAGTATCTGTGTACTGCTCCAGCCGTCCTTGGCGTATAGCTTAGCGCCCTCCTGGCTCATTCCCACGCCGTGACCCCAGCCCTTGCAGACAACGGTAAATGTGTCACTGCCGCTGTCATACGTTACTTTATAAGCCGAGGACTTAAGGCCCTTTTTCTTGCTGCTGCTGTACAGTCCGAACAGCTTGTTTCTAAGATCGGGTCCCGAGTATTCCTTGCCGGCTATGTTTACCCTGACGCAGTATAACCCGTTGTCGTCATAAAGCACCGGTACTATCCACTTATCCTTTGAAAGTCCCGATACCGAAAGACCCATCTTTTCAATAAGGGCTTTGACTTCATCTGATGAATATGTGGTGGTCGTTGCGAAATATGACAGCGTTTCATCCGGAGAACTGTCAACGCTCTGCAAATAGGGAATTGCAGTGGTGTTCTGCCAGTTGTTCCATTGCCATATGTGCTGATTGCAGGCGGTCTTGCCGGCTGAATATGCATAGTAGTAGGTCTGTGCCATGGCATTGCCGTAGGTAATTATAGTTCCTTTAGCCTCGGCAGTGGCTTCGATGCATCTTGTAAGCGCCTTTTTCATTGGAGCATAAGGTGCGCTGCCGCTTGCGGCACCGTTTGTTATCAGAAACGAATATGTTGCGGCTGCCTGCGCCTTGAGCGCCTCAACAGGGTATGAAGACCCCATTTCAGCCTCAATAATCATTGCAACTATTTCGGATGCCGTGCCGGTTATTTTTTTGCCGCCGTTTGTAACGGTCAGATTTACGTCCCATGTAAGCAGGGGGTCATATGTAGGCTCCGGCTCGGGATCAGGTGCCGAGGAGGTGTCTGACGGCACTGTCGACGAAGCGGGAGTGCTGCTGATTGTCGAGCTTTCATGCGATGAGCTTGGCACTTGCGACGACTGTGAAGGCGACGACGGATCGGCCGTTGAAGAAGCTGCGGATGACGGGGCAAGTGAGGAACCTGAAGTATCCGGCTTCGGCGGCAAAATTATTATATCATCACTTCCGCCCGGCGTCTGCTCGCCGTTTTCGCCGTCATTGTCCTTATCAACAAATTCGATATATTCATCATTCACACCTATTATTATTTTATCTCCGGATGAAGTGCCGGATGACGATGCGGACGACGAATTATCGCTGACTGTGGCGTCGGTCCGGGTTGAATTTTTTCTTGCATATACCGACGGTACGGCGGCGGCTACATATTCCTCGCTGCCGTCAATGCCGATTATAAGCACTATCATGGGGCAGGCAAGATAAACGTCGGTTGCATCCTTATATTCGGACGCACCGTGTATTTTTAAAATATATTCTTTAAGCTCGCGGTCCGATGATACCGCCTTTTTTATGTCGATATCCTTATGATCAGAAGCTTTAAAGACCGATATAACCGACAGCGGCATGGTCGTGTGCTCATTTGTAAAAGTAAAACCTGCCGGATTCAGGACGTCTTTGCTGCCAAAAAGTGATTTTATGCCATAAAAAGCGCCGCCTTTTGAGGCGCTGCCATATATTATAATGTTATCTTTAGGGGTTACAGCCGAGGTGTGAGAGGTGCTGTAGACTGTGCCTGCCGAGCCTTCACTGCCGTCAGGTAGGTGAGAAAGCAGATATTCGCTGCTGTCGGCAGAGCCTGCGGTGACTACAGGGTGATCTATGCCGGCAGTACCAAATGACAGCCATGAGTCAATACCGGCGTTGTACTCACGAAGCTTTTTAAACGCAGCCTCGCGTTCGCTGCCGGCGAAACTATGAAACACTTCGGAAATGCCCGAATAATAGCTTTTTGACCTAACTTTTAGAGGCAACACTTTTTCAAACAGAATATATATGGCGCCGGACAGCGCTATTAGCACCGACAGAATTATGCAGATAATTCTTACAGCGCGCAGACGCGGACGAAAGCCAAGCTTCAGCCCGTCGCCGAGGTTAAGGTCATCCGGGTCAATATCAAGGAGGATTTCGGGATGCGACAGCCTGCGACCGGTGTATTTATCAGCTACTGCATCTGCTTCGGTCTTGATTTCGGTTGGTTTTGAAGGCTCGTCCGCAGTGCTTTCAGTGCTTTTATCTTCATTGTCGGGCGTATCTTCTGATAATGAAGGTTCGGGCAGAACTGTGCTTTCCAGCTCTTCTGCTGTATCTGATACTTCGGCAACCTCCATATCCGTAACATCAGGCTGAGGTATTGTCTCGAACTGTTCGGTTCGTATAGCCTCATCGTCCGGATCGGCAGCGACAGGCTGTGATACATCTTCTGTGACCGAGACGGAAGAAATGTCTGTTATGACCGAATCTGCGGCAGCAATAGGAATTTCCGCTGCTTCTTCTGCATCGGTCGGAATGACTTCCGGTCCTTCCGCCGGCATTTCAGAACTCGTATCGGTTGGCTCCGTCACCGGCATGTCATTTTCAGCCTCATTGCCGGGGAAATACCTGTTGAGGTTGAACACAGCGTAGTGCTCGGATATGTATTTTACGATGATCTCCTTTGTGATCTTCAGTCTTACATCCTTATCTTCGGTGAGACTAATTATAGTCTGCGGACCGCTTTCGAGGATAAAGCCGCCGAACCGTCGGTCGGACGACGCAAGGGGAGAGGCTTTGTCCGGAATAGAGTATATTTCCGGGGAAATGATGCGGTCAGCCTTATAGTCCGGTACGGTGACGCCAAGCGACAGCGCACGCGCTATAAATGCCGGTATATATTCGCGCGTACCGTATCCGCCTATGATCATTATTATCTCACTTCTCCACACCGCTCTTTTAAGAGCGCGGAAAAAGCTTTCAATATCATCACATGACGTCGATAACATTCTGACGGGATAATCTCCGTGCAGACCGAATTCAAGTGACACATCGGTGCTTTCTTTATAATACAGTATCTCTATTCTGACATCCTTGGACATTTTCCCGCCTCCTTTTACAAAAACTCTGCTTTTACTTTATTTTGTGCTCTCATAAACACTTATGGTCGGAGCCTCTACCTCCGGAATGGGTATTCTCTTTTTCTCATAGTATTCCTTTGAGTATATAACATCAGAATTGACTGTGGCTGACTCTACGTCAACATCACTGCTTTCACCTTCGCGTACACGGCGACCGACAATTACAAATCTTGCGTCGGTAAAGTCGTAGCAGCAGGTCGAGAGTGTGATAACCTCGTCACACGGCTGAATGTCAACCGTAGTATCGACAAGACTGCGCGCTTTGCAGTATTCAGTCCAGAGCAGAAAATCCTCCTGGCTTGAGAATTCCGAGCGGTATGCGCTGAATTCATAGCCGAATGTGTCGTCGGTTGAGGTGTTCACTATCATTATAGCGAATATCTTATACTGCATCGACTCATACAGCGAGTCAAAATTGATAACAGGATTCTTTTTGTAGTATTCAATGTCACGGTAGTTGCGAAGCGTGCCGAACATTGCGCCGTAACGCATGTTGTGACCGTAGATTATCTGATTCTGCGTGAGTGACAGACGGTCGATATCGCAGCGGTAATCAAGGAAAAGCGCTCCGTAGCTGTTGATCTCGCGGTTCATATCGTGTGTTATGTAGTAGTCGTTATCAGAGGTCTGATAAACCGGATTGTCCACATCCGTGCCTTTTATCGATATCCAGCCGACTATGTCGCTGTTCTGGGCCTTTAAAGTGTCAAACTTTGAAAACTGCCCGTCGTCGTTATAGGTGTAGTTATCACGGTTGAGATTGTAGGTATCCCTGGCACCGGAAATGACATGATTCTGTGAATTTAGGTCTCCGAAATAGACCGAAAGATAGACAGCGGAACTGATAAATGCAAGAGCCGCCACTATGGATACCGATTTTATGATTATAGTCTTGGCGCCGTCTTTCTTCCGCGGAATGATCATTTTTATAAAACGGATAAAGCCATTGCCTTTTGTTTTGTCTTTATCTTTCTTTTTCGTTTCGTCATTTTTGTGACTATCCGTTTCATCCGCACCGTCGCCGTCTACTTTGAACTGATCGAGCAGGGAAGGATCGGCGTCATCGGCACCCTTGCCGTAATTGAGCACATCCATATCCGGCACATACATGGTTTTATTGCTTTCCTCTGACGCGGTAACGTCCCCGGACTGCTTTTCAAGATCAAGATTGTCGTTATTCATAGGTCATTTCTCCTCTATTGTAAGAGCTGTTTGTTTATTTCTTTAAGAGCAGCCTGCTCCGGAATTATTATGTCAGGCACTGCGCCGTCTGTAAAGCCGGGCATCACATCGGGGTGGTATAATAGATACCTTCTCGCAAGGTCAAGCGCATGTGTGACCGTCGTGTTACGGACCTTTTCACGGTCGTGACCTGCCTTTCCTACCATCAGCTTTTCGACCCAGACGTGATCTTTGTCGCAAAGTGCTATATACACAAGACCTACCGGCTTATTTTCGCTTGACGCAGGACCGGCGACGCCGGTGACTGCAAGTCCTAAATCGGCGTTTGCATATTTTAGAATGCCATTTGCCATTTCTATTGCCGTTTCGGCACTGACCGCACCAAAGCGGTCGAGCGTTTCGGTGCTGACCGAAAGCAGCCGGTGCTTCATTTCGTTTGAATAGGTGGAAGCGCCGAAATCAAACACCGAGGACGCACCCGGGACAGAGGTAATCGCTGCAGAAATTTTTCCGGCGGTGCATGATTCCGCGGTGGCTAATTTAAGTTTCTTTTCAGTGAGCAGACGCACCAGTATTTCCTCAAGACTGCCATAATCCACTCCGCAGACGTTTTTACCGAATATCGATATGAGCTTTGCTGCAGTCTCGTCGCATTTTGCGGCAGCCTCAGCGGCTGTCGCTTTTTCCGACGTGACCCTAAGTACTACCTTCCCGGGGTAGCAGTAGGGTGATACCGTAGGATCGGATCCGTTTATATACTCCGGTATCATCGAGGCAAGAAGTGACTCTCCTATACCGGCAACTGTAATGTTCCGTGAGACTATCGCCCGGTCGCTTTTTGCGGCAAGATATGGCTTTACATAGGTCTCAAACATTACCTTCATCTCAAACGGTACACCCGGCATGAGTATCACGACCGAGCCGTTTTCCGCAGTCATCGCACATCCGGGGGCAGTGCCGTTCTCATTGGGGAAGATCACACACCGCTCTTTGGGAAAGAGCGCCTGCTTGCGGTTCTGGCAGCTCATTTTTCTGCCGGTAGACAGAAAATAATTTTCTATTTGTTTAAGACTCTGTTCGTCGTAATAAAGCCGGAGCCCCAAAGCCTTTGCGGCGGCTTCCTTCGAAAGATCATCGGGCGTAGGTCCCAATCCGCCGGTCATTATAACGATGTCGCTTCTTTTCGTCGCGGTCTTTATAAGCTCTACCGCTCTGCCGAAATTATCGCCCACGACCGACTGATAATACATGTCAAAGCCGAGTTCGGCTAAATTAGCGGCAAGATATGCTGCATTGGTATTTACAATGTTGCCGAGCAGAAGCTCGGTACCGACTGCAATGATTTCCGAAGTCACTGATATCCTCCGTTTCTTTACTCAACAAGCTGAAACCTCGTGCCGGCTATTGCACGTTCTATAAGCCCCTCAACATCCAGCTTTTCCTCCTCGGCTATGCACTTGGCAAGCTCGGGTCTGGTCTTGGGGTGCTTCGGGGTGAATACCGTGCAGCAGTCCTCATAAGGCTCTATTGAAATATCAAATGTGTCGATCTTACGGGAAATGCTTATTATCTCGTCCTTGTCCATTCCTATCAGCGGACGGAGCACCGGCATTTCCACTGTCGAATTGGTGACATGCAGAGCCGGCATGGTCTGACTTGCAACCTGACCGAGGCTTTCACCGGTTATGAGCGCCGCGGCGTGTTCTTTCACAGCCGTTCTTTCGGCAATACGCATCATAAACCGGCGCATGATAAGTGTGAAATATTCTTCTCTGCAGTGCTTGGCTATTTCCTCCTGTATCTCGGTGAAGGGAATTATATCAAGCGGTATCGGACCGCTGTATTTTGCTACCTCTTTGAGCAGCTTTATGACCTTCATTTCGGCTCTTACACTTGTATAGGGCGGACTTACAAAATGCACCGCCGAAAGCCTGATACCTCTTTTAGCCATCATCCATGCTGCAACCGGGCTGTCTATGCCGCCGGAAATGAGTATTTCCGCTCTGCCGCCCGTTCCGACCGGCATACCGCCTGCACCTTTTAGCTGACCGCATCTTATGTATGCATATTTTTCGCGGATCTCGACCGCTACAACTGCGTCAGGCTCGTGAACGTCTACTTTCAGATGATGGTATGCTCCGAGCAGCGCTCCGCCGAACTGTGCGCTTATCTGCATTGAATCAAGCGGAAATTTTTTGTCTGACCGCTTAGAGACGACCTTGAAGGTTTTAATATTGCTCAAGATTTCCTTCAGATAAGGTACGCCTTCGGCGATTATTTTATCCATATTCTTGTCAACGGCGGCAGCCACCGAAAAGGCTGCTATTCCGAACACCTTTGAAACAGCCGACTTTGCGGCTTCAAAATCAAAATCATCATCCAAAGGCTCGACTGTAATGGTCGACTGCGATTTTTTGATCTCACAGGCTCCGCATGATTTCAGCCTGTACTTAAGGTTTTTTACAAGTATATCTTCAAACGATGAACGGTTAAGACCCTTTAAAGCCAACTCGCCGTCCTTTATCAGTATTATCTGTTTCATAAAAGCATCCTTTATTTTCTTCTTAGTGTTTTAAGACCGTCACGCAGAGCATCGCATAGAGCGTCAATGTCGGAAGTCTTTGTATACCTTGAAAAGCTGAGACGCAGTGCACTGTCGGTACGGTCAGCCGAAAGCCCCATTTCGGTCAGAACGTGACTGCCCTTGCCCTTGGAGCAGGCGCTTCCGCTTGAGACATATATCCTTCGGCTTTCAAGAAAATGCAGCAGCGTTTCCGAACGGTAGTGTAAAGCGGAAATGTTCAGTATGTAGGGAAGTGAGCCTGAAAGGGGTGAATTGAACACAATCCCGTCAATTTCGCTCAACCGCCGGACGGCGTATTCATGGATTTCTCCGACCGCTTTCAGCGAACGCGCCGTGTCAAGCTCGTTCACCGCAGCGCCCAAAGCTAAAATCGCCGGAACGGCTTCCGTGCCGGAGCGCCGCTCCTTTTCCTGACCGCCGCCGAAAATTATAGGTTTTATATGAAGGCTTTTGGATTTGTATAAAAATCCAACGCCTTTCGGAGCGTGTATTTTATGTCCGCTGGCTGACAAAAGATCGACATGAAGCTTTGCAACATCGGTAGGTATTTTGCCGAATGCCTGAACGCAGTCACTGTGTATGACCGTGCCGGGGAAATGCGCCTTTATCTGCCTTGCTGTCTCCGGCACCGGGAATATACAGCCGGTCTCGTTATTGACATACATCATTGAAACGAGCACCGTGTCGTCGTCGACTGCCGAGATGACCTTTGAAGGGTCAATATTGCCGTCGCTCTCCGGCTTTATCCGGACGACCTCAAAGCCCTCGGCTTCGAGACTGTCGCACACCTTTGAGACCGACGGATGCTCGACCGAGGTAGTGACTATTTTTTTGCCGCGCCTTTTCAAAGCATTTGC
The DNA here is from genome assembly GCA_900539855.1 of uncultured Oscillospiraceae bacterium. Lineage (GTDB taxonomy): Bacteria > Bacillota > Clostridia > Oscillospirales > Acutalibacteraceae > UMGS172. The sequence goes on along the minus strand of UQDO01000002.1, from coordinate 78,145 downwards.
TGTGCCGCGTATAGCAAGGTTGTTGGCTTCCGTTCCGCCGGAGGTGAAAAACACCTCGTCGCTCCGGCAGGACAGGGCAGCCGCAACGCTGTCCCTTGCCTCGCTCATTTTATATTCAGCATGAGCGCCCATATCGTACAATGAGGACGGATTGCCCCAGTAAAGAGTCATGGCGTCAACCGCAGCTTTTACCGCACTGTCGCATGGCTTTGTGGTGGCGCTGTTATCAAGATAAACAAAACCGTTCAAAACTATCCCTCAAAAATCAAGACTTTTTAACTTCAAATAATCATTAATGCACTACTTTCGCACATTACCTTTAACATTATACATTATATTGTGCTTTATTACAATAACTTTTTGCCTTAAAGATAGTGTTTTATGTAAATAAATAATTAACAATCGTGGAAGAATAAAGTAAGAAAATTACCGATTGGAGAATATCATGAATATCACAAAGAGAATGTATATAAGGATAATAAGCTTTGCCGCTGCCGTGGTTATTGCAGGCGCCTGTTTTATCATTATTGCCCATAATGAAATTACAGACCTTAAAAAACACATAAGCTACGGTTACAGCATGAATCTTTCGGAGCTTGACGGCAGCCTTTACAACATAAGCATTGCGCTCAAAAAAGCGCAGTACGCTTCGTCCGCCACACAGTTCAGTACCATTGCCGCAGAGCTTTGCTCGGAATCGACCGTTGCGAAAAATTCTCTGTCACAACTTCCGGCGCAAAACAGTGAGTTCGATTCTGTGGGGAAATTTCTGTCACAGGTTGGAGATTACACCCTTTATCTCTCAAAAAAGCTAATAAGAGGCGAAAATATAAGCGATGAGGAACGCGAAAACCTTCACAGTATGTCGCAGACAGCTTCGTCACTCTCGGAATCGGTTGGCGTCGTGAAAAACGAATACGATAAAGAAGGCGCATGGTCGGGAGAATTTTCGAGCGGCATAGGCATGAGCGTTACTTCGACCTTCGACGACGATCTTATTGAGCTTGAGGAGCTGTTAAACGATTATCCGTCGCTTGTGTACGACGGACCGTTTTCAGACCACATGCTCAAATCGAGAGCGCCCATGCTTGAAAACGAACCCGAAATTTCGGAAGAGGAAGCCGGGAAAAAAGCGGCGTCGGCATTGGGAACTGCTCCCGAAAGGCTGCAAATGACCGAATCGGACGGAAAGCTGCCGGCATATGTGTTTTCCTCTGACAACGCTTCGGTATCCGTAACAAAAAGGGGCGGATATATAATATACCTCAGAAGATACGAACCGGTCAGTGAGACGAAGATAAGCTATGAGGAAGCGGTCAATAAAGCATCGGAATTTCTGAACGGCTATATGTCTGGTTTTACGCCGACCTACTATTTTGCCGACGAGGGCGTGTGCACCGTAAACTTCGCATATAAGGACGGTGTGACACTTTGCTATCCTGACCTTGTGAAAATAGGCGTTTCGCTTGATGCCGGTAAGGTCGTGCTCATTGAAGCAGCCGGCTATATCTCAAACCACCACACAAGAAGCATACCGACACCGAAATACTCAAGCGAGCAGGCAAAGGCAGTGCTCTCGGAATCGCTTACTGTAAATAATGTACGCAGGGTCATGATACCTACCGACGGCAAAGACGAAAAGCATTGCTACGAATTTGAATGTACGGGAGTGGACGGGGAAGAGCTGCTCGTATATGTGAACGTCTCGAATTTAGAGGAGGAAAAGATACTTCTTCTCCTGCGCTCGGACGGCGGAACGTTGGCAAAATAAAAGGTTTTTCGGATGTATCTTTTCATATCAAAAAGTTGGCAAAAATCCTTGACAAGCATAAGTATTTGTGGTATAGTACTAAAGCCGCATACTGTGGGCTCATAAAAGAGGATAATTTCCCGCCCGACCGTAGCGAGTCTTAAATCAAGGCAGGTGCCATGTAAAATGTACGCAATTATTGAAACAGGTGGAAAGCAGTACCGCGTAACCAGCGGCGACGTTATTTACGTTGAAAAGCTCAACGCCGCAGCTGATGAGACCGTAGTGTTTGACAAGGTCGTTGCTCTTAGCGATGATAACGGAGAGCTTAAAATAGGTGCTCCTTATGTTGACGCAAAGGTTGAGGGTGTAGTCCTTAAGAACGGCAAGTCCAAGAAGATAACCGTTTTCACCTACAAGCCCAAGAAATCAAGTTCACGCAAGATGGGCCACAGACAGCCGTACACCAAGGTCCAGATCAATTCGATCGGCTGAATTACGGTGTATGACTAAGGTCACTTTCTCGGTGCATGACGGGCTTATAACCGGCTTTCATATAACCGGTCACAGCTCGCGCTCCTCCCGTGATGAGGAGGGCAGGATAGTCTGCTCAGCCGTTTCATCGGCGGCGTATCTTGTCGCAAATACCGTCACTGATATAATAGGCGCGTCGGCGAACGTTGCTGCGGATGACGGTGATATGCATTTAGAGATCAGAAGTCATCTTTCCGATTGCCAGCCCATTATGAAGGGCATGGTGCTTCACATGAAAGAACTGGCTTCACAGTATGAAGATCGTATAAGAGTATATTCGGAGGTGTAATCTCATGTTAAAGGTCAATATTCAGCTTTTTGCTCATAAAAAAGGTGTCAGCTCGACCAAAAACGGACGTGACAGTGAATCCAAGCGTCTCGGCGTAAAGCGCGCAGACGGTCAGTTCGTTCTCGCAGGCAACATTCTTGTTCGCCAGAGGGGAACTCACATTCACGCCGGTGAAAACGTCGGCAAGGGCTCTGACGATACGCTGTTTGCCCTTATTGACGGACAGGTCAGATTTGAGCGTCTCGGCCGTGACCGCAAAAAGGTTAGCATTTACGCTGTAGAGCAGTAAATCCTGTCTTCACGACCCGGGTTCGCCCGGGTCTTTTTCATATTAGCGGAGGAAATGAAATGTTTGTAGATGTAGCTAAAATTCATATAAAAGCCGGCGACGGCGGTAACGGCAAGGTGTCGTTTCACCGTGAAAAATATGTTGCCGCAGGCGGTCCCGACGGAGGAGACGGCGGCAGAGGCGGAAACATCGTTTTCAGAGTGGACGACAATATGTCAACCCTTGCGGATTTCAGGTATAAACGCAAGTATCTTGCCGAAAACGGTCAGCCCGGCGGCGCTGCACGCTGCAACGGAAAATCCGCGCCCGATCTTATAATGCGCGTGCCGCGCGGTACGCTTGTAAGAGATGCCGAAACGGGCAGGATAATTGCCGATATATCGGACGACGGCGATACGATAATAGCCAAGGGCGGCAACGGCGGCTGGGGCAACTGCCATTTTGCAACGGCTACAAGACAGGTGCCGAGATTTGCAAAGCCCGGCATACCCGGCGAGGAAATGGATATAACGCTTGAGCTGAAATTGCTTGCCGACGTGGGACTGATTGGATTTCCGAACGTAGGAAAATCAACCTTTATTTCGGTCGTCAGCGAAGCAAAGCCTAAGATAGCCAATTATCATTTCACAACGCTTGTCCCGACCCTCGGTGTTGTAAGGGTAGGCGACGGAAAGTCGTTTGTAATGGCTGACATTCCGGGACTTATCGAGGGCGCCAGCGACGGCATAGGCTTAGGTCATGAATTTCTGCGCCATGTCGAAAGATGCAGGCTGCTTATACATGTTATTGACGCGTCCGGCAGCGAGGGCAGGGATCCTATAGACGATTTCAATAAGATAAACCTTGAGCTTAAGAATTTCAGCCCCGATCTTGCCGAAAGAACGCAGGTAGTCGTTGCCAACAAATGCGATCTTACCGATGAAGACACACTTACCTCTTTAAGAGAATATTTTGAACATAGAGGGTACAAATTCTTCGAGTGCATGGCGGCTATCGCAGAGGGTACCGGAGACGTTATAAAATATGTAGCCTCGCTTCTTGATAAGCTGCCTCCGGTCGTGAAATACGAGCCCGAGCCTGAACCTGAAGAGGATCTGAACGTCAACAAAAAGCGTGAATTTACCGTTACAGTCGAGGACGGAGTGTATATAGTCGAGGCTCCGTGGCTTTTGAAGCTGCTTCAGACCGTTGATCCGGACGACTACGAGTCGCTCCAGTATTTTCAGAGGGTGCTGCGCTCAAGCGGCATAATCGACGCTCTTATAAATGCCGGTGTAAAGGAAGGCGACACCGTGAGCGTTTATGACATTGAATTTGATTATGTGCCTTAAGGGTGATCGTTATGAAAAATGCCTGTATGCTTAGTCCCTCGACGCTTGCCTTTGTAGGTGATGCGGTATATGGTCTGCTGGTCAGGACAAAGCTTTCCGAAGTAGAAAGACCGGTGGGCGAGCTGCACAAAAAATCGGTGGCTTATGTCAATGCCAACGCGCAGTACGAGGCGTTCTGTGCTGTTAAAGATATTCTGAGCGAAGATGAAATGGCTGTTTTTAAACGGGGACGCAATAATCATGTCGGTCAGATACCTAAAAGTACCACAGTCGCAATATACCATGCCGCGACGGGGCTGGAAGCACTTTTCGGATATCTCCACTTAAACGGTGAAAAAGACAGGATAAATGAACTTTTTTCGGTAATATGGGACTCATTTTCGGACAAGAGTTGAATATGAGGGGGGTGAAGGTATGAAAAAAATAGATATTAAGACCTCTGTCTTAGACTATGTTTTTATACTTTTAGGTTCAGTCCTTTATGCCGTTGCAATATCGGTTTTTATAGAGCCCAATGATGTCGTATCGGGCGGCGTGGTCGGTATAGCGCTTGTAATCAATAAGGTGGCAAGCTTTATCCCGGTCGGTATGGGAACTCTTATAATAAATATCCCGCTTTTTGTAATCGGATTTTTAAAGTTCAAGACCGATTTTATCGTAAAAACAACGGTCACTACCGTTATATCGTCCTTTCTTATGGATGCGGCGGCAAAATGGCTTCCGAAATACACCGGAAACATAATGCTGGCGGCTATTGCAGGCGGTGTTTTGTCAGGCGCCGGCATAGCCGTTGTCATGCTGCGCGGAGCAACGACCGGCGGCACAGATATCGTTGCAAAGCTGATAAACAAAAAATACAGATATATAACTATCGGCCGTGTTTCCATGTTTGTAAATACGCTGATAATTTTAGCGGCAGGACTTATATACAACAGCTTTGAGGCCGTGCTTTATTCGGTGCTCAATCTGTTTGTGGAGTCGGTCGTTATCGACAAGCTGCTTTATGGCGCTGACAACGGCAAAATGCTGCATATAATAACCTCTTACCCCGAAAATATAATAAAGGGGATAAACGATATCGACAGAGGAGTCACCAAGATCGACGCGCACGGAGGATATACAGAGGCAGACAAAACTCTGCTTCTCTGCGTTGTGCGCCCGTCAGAGGTCTCAAAGGTGCTGTCAATAATAAAGGAATATGATGAAACAGCTTTCGTGACCGTTTCCGAGGTCGGTGAGATACTCGGCGACGGCTTCAGAAAATTGGATATGTAGATTTCTATATAAAATCAGTCGCCGCAAGTTTTTTCTTACGGCGACTGATCGCTGCAACGCAAATATCCGCAGCTTAGCGAGCCTGCTGATTCTGCTGGTTCTGGTTCTGCTGATTCTGCTGATTCTGGTTTTGCTGGTTCTGCTGCTTATTCTGATTCTGCTGCTTGTTCTGGTTCTGATTGTTCTGGTTGTTCATGAAGTGTCACCCCTCTTTCGTGATTATTATTGACAGCTGCGGCTTAAATCATACGCAAAATGCTGATAATATTGAAGGGAAATAAATTTTATGCTGCCCAAAAGGTTTTACGAGAGAATGAAGGATATGCTGGGTAACAGGTTCGAGCTGTTCCTTGAAAGCTATAACTCGGTGCCGTACAGGGCATTGAGGGTCAATACGCTTAAAGCAAACGCAGAACTTGTGACTTCAAAACTGCCTTTTTTAACGAAAAAGACTCCGTTTTGCGATGACTCTTACTATATTGAAGATGGTGTTCGCCTCGGAAACCATCCGCTGCATCACGCAGGCGCTTTTTATATTCAGGAGCCGTCGGCGTCCTACGCCGTGTCGGCGATAGGTATTTCTGCAGGCGACAGGGTGCTCGACCTTTGCGCGGCACCCGGCGGAAAATCGACCCAGGCAGCGGCGGCTTTGAATAATACCGGCTTTATTTTGTCAAACGAATATGTTCAAAGCCGTGTCAGACCGCTTGCTTCAAATATTGAGAGAATGGGTATAGCAAATTCTGTCGTCACATCCATGAGACCTGACGAACTGTGCCCCATGTTCCGCGGCTTTTTCGATGTTGTGATAGTTGATGCTCCGTGCTCGGGCGAGGGAATGTTCCGCAAAGAGTCGGCTGCGGTCGAAAACTGGAGCGAGGAAAATGTTATCGCCTGTCAGCACAGGCAGGGAAAAATACTTGACAGCGCGGCTCTTTCGGTCGCACCCGGCGGAAAAATACTTTACAGTACGTGCACATATTCGCCGGAGGAAAACGAAATGACCGTGGCGGCGTTTTTGAAAGCACATACTGATTTTCATTTGATAAAGCCCGCCTTTATTGCAGGCGAACCGGCATTTGCAAAATACGCACCGGACACCGAAAACATTGAGTACGCGAAACGCATATTCAATTTTCACGGCGGCGAAGGTCATTTTGTGGCGCTTATCGAACGTGACGGCGAGCATATGCACCACGGTATTGATCGCGGCAAAGCAGCCGCAGGAAACAGGCAGTCAGATGCTTTGAAGGTATTCTCTGAATTCTTCGGCGATACATTTTCTGACGATGTGCCGGAGAATGTCGCCGTCGTCAATGACCGCGTTTATATTATACCTAAGTGCGATCTGCCGCAGTCGCTGAAATCCGTCACAAAAGGGATCTTTGCCGGCAGTGTAAAGGGCAGCAGGTTTGTGCCGGAGCACGCGCTGTTCAACACATCGGCATTTTCGGCAAGAAGAAAAATCGACCTTGACTGTGACGATGAGCTTGCATTAAAATTTTTCCACGGTGAGGAAATACCGTGTGAGGAAAATTTGAAAGGATATACCGCCGTGCTTATAAACGGTATACCGGCAGGCTTCGGAAAAGCCTCATCAAAAGTTTTGAAAAATCATTATCCGAAAGGACTCAGAACGCTTTAAAAGCTGTAGGTGATTTTATGACCGGACAAAACAGATTGATACTTTCAGCACTGCTTGACATGGGTCAGGCACTAATGCAGAACGGGTCGGAGATCAACCGTGTTGAGGATACGTTATGCCGTATGGCGCATGCGTTCGGATGTACGAATGTAAACGTATTCGCAATATCGAACAATATAATCCTTACCGTCTCAATGCCGGACGGCGAGACCGAGACCATGACAAGGAGAATACTCGGCGGCAATTCTACGAATTACCGGGCACTTGAAGAGCTTAATGAGCTTAGCCGTGCATTTTGTGCGGAACCGACCGGGCCTTCGGAGCTGGTAAATAAAATAGCCGAAATAAAAAGTGCCGGGGTGAACAGGCTCAAGTCATATATAGGCAGTGCTCTTGTGGGCGGCAGCGGCGCCTTGTTTTTCGGCGGCGGTGTGATCGACGCAGCAGCTGCGACCGTTATCGGCTTATGTATGTGTCTTATACAGCGTCATACGATGAAGATATTGAAAAACAACATAGTGTTCAATTTTCTTATATCGTTTATAATAGGCGTTCTTACAGCGCTTATCTCATTTTTGATACCTGCACTCAGTATAGGTCACGTTTTCACCGGTGATCTCATGATACTTATAACGGGACTTGCTATAACCGTTTCAATACTTGATGTGCTGCTGGGCGACACGGTGTCAGGACTCATGAGAGCCATGGAAAGCGTTCTGTCGGCAGCCGTGCTTGCGGTCGGATACGCACTCGCAATGCATCTTTTAGGCACCGAAAACTCTACGCTTGATATCGGCGGTCAGACCGTTATCGTCAGTATCGCGGCATCGCTTTTCATGTCGCTCGGGTTTGCACTTATATATCAGCTGAGCATGAGACACCTGATAGTGACGTCAGTTACCGGAATGTCCGGATGGATCACGTTTCTTATATGCAGCCATATAGGTATGCAGGACTTTTATGCCGCCATGCTTGCAAGCATGACTGTAGCCGTGGTGTCCGAAGTCGCGGCGCGCATCCATAAAGCGCCGGCTGTATTCTTCCGCACACTTGCCGTTATGCCGCTGGCACCCGGAAAGCTCCTGTTCGGAATAATGGAGTCGCTCAACCTTCACAAGTGGTCTGTTCTCGGAACATATCTTATATCAACGCTTGAGTGGACGCTTGGTATAGCAGTAGGTCTTTGCGCTGTAAATCTTTTTGTCAAGGTCGTGTCAGGCTTGATGGACAGCAGAAGATCAGATCATTTTTGAGGTGGAAGTTATGGCGTTTTTAAAAGCAAAATGGATAGTACCAAAGGAATATAAAGATATAAAAACAGTTAATGTTTTTCACAAGGAACAGGATCAGACCGAAATTCTGCTGCCGGATAATTTGAAAAATCTCCATATAGGCTACCGCAAGGTCCTGAAGCTCGAGAAAAATAAAAATATAAGAATAAGAGTCACTGCCGATGATTACTACAAATTCTACTGCAACGGCAGGCTTGTAGGCATGGGTCCGGCTCAGGGGTACTTTTTTGACTATTACTGGAACGAATATGATCTGACAGATTTTCTGAACACTAAAGAAAATGAACTGTTTTTTGACGTTTACTATCACGGACTTATATCGCGGTCATACTGCAGCGGTGACGGGAGAATGGGGCTTATAGCCGAAATTACCGACGGCAGCGGCAAGATCCTTGAATATACCGATGAGAGCTGGGAGTGCGGACGAATAGCCGCATATACCGGCCAAAAGGTGATAGGATATGATACCTCATTCGCGGAAAACTATGACAGCCGTCTTGAAAACATAAAGTACGAACCGGCATCCCTGCGTACCGGCGACCATATATTCCATGATACCGCAGCCGACACGCTTGCGATCACTGAAAAAGCCCCGGTACATACCGAAAAGCTGCCCGGAGGTGGATATTTTTATGATTTTGGCGAGGAGATAACAGGACATATAAAGATAACGGCGGAAGGAAAAGCAGGGCAGACCGTTCGTATTCTGCACGGCGAAGAGACCGAAGATACGCCGCTTAAGGTAAGATATAAAATGCGCTGCAGCTGTGTATGTGACGAGACATGGACGCTGAGACACGGGGAGAACACGCGCACTCAGTATGACTATAAGGCATTCAGATATGCCGCAGTAATACCGGAGGACGGTGTGAAGATAAAGCATGTTTCGGCGGTTGTCAGACACTGGCGGTTTGACGATGCGTTCTGCACGCTGGAAACTAATGACACCGATCTTAAAAAAGTATGGGATATCTGCAAAAGCACCGTTAAATACGGCGCGCAGGAGACCTTTGTCGATTGTCCTATGCGTGAAAAAGGGCAGTATGCCGGTGATCTTACCATTACGACTGCCGCTCATCTCGTGCTTACAAAGGATGCGTCACTGACAAGTAAGGCTATAGAAAATCAGGCGCAGTCCGCCGCTGTCTGCAAAGGTTTGCTTGCCGTTACGCCGGGGTCGCTCATGCAGGAAATAGCCGACTATTCACTTCAATTTCCGCTGCTTGCTTTGACCCACTATAAATATACAAATGATCTGCGCTTTCTAAAGAAAAATCTTGAAACATCTAAGGAAATGATAGCGCATTTTGAAAAATACCAAAGAGAGGACGGACTGCTGGCAGGCGTCGACGACAAGTGGAACCTTGTTGACTGGCCGGAAAACCTGCGTGACGGCTATGATTTTCCGCTCTTAAGACCCATGGACAGAAATTCGCCGCCACATAATGTTATAAATGCGTTTTTTATAGGCGCGGTGTTAAAGACAGAGGAAATAAACAATATACTGGGTATACCTTGTGAAAAGAAATCGAAAGGTCTGATAGAGGCTTTTAATAGAGCCTTTTTAAACGCAGATACAGGACTGTACACCGACAGCGAGAGTACATTACATTCCTCCCTGCACAGCAATGTGCTGCCGCTGTTTTACGGCTTTTGTCCTAAGAACAGCGTAGGGAAGATATGTGACCTTTTGCTGGAAAAAGGATTTTGCTGCGGAGTATATATGTCATATTTTGTTTTGAAGGCACTTTGTAAAGCCGGGAGATATGAGGACGCGTACAGGCTGATAGTAAATAAAAGCGAGCACTCATGGCTGAACATGGTAAGTGAAGGCGCCACGACATGCTTTGAAGCATGGGGCAAGGATCAGAAATGGAACACAAGTCTGTGCCATCCGTGGGCTTGTGCACCGATATCGGTACTTGCCGAGGACATACTTCCCAACATGCCGCATTTAGGCCATATCGTTTATAAAGAACGTTGAAAAGCAAAGCGAGCCCGTCTTTAAAAGACGGGCTCACTTTTTACGGCATAAAGCTATTCTTAATCAAACGGTTTCTATCTTGATAATATTGGTGTTTCCGGAAACGCCGTTGGTCATGCCGCCGGTAACGACTATGCGGTCGCCCTTTTTAAGACCGAAGGTAGAAACGGCAAGCTGTTTTGCGGTGTAGAACAGAACGTCGGTCGACTCGAAATGCTCACACATTACCGGTGTGACACCCCATGAAAGGGCTAATTTGTACCACGTTTTTTCATTGGTTGTAAGACCTAAAATATCGACCGGTGAACGGAAACGGGATACCATTCTGACCGTCATACCCGATATTGAACAGACGGCTATAGCCTTCGCGTCGATATCTATAGCCATTCCGCATGTGGCGTGGGAAATTGCGTCAACTGTGTTCTTGATCTTGAATTCCGACGTTAAAAATCTTTTTTCGTAATGAATGTTCTGCTCGGTCTGTTCAGCAATACGGGACATTGTGCTGACGGTCAGCACCGGATATTTTCCGGCAGCCGTTTCGCCCGAAAGCATTATGGCGCTCGTGCCGTCATAGACAGCATTTGCAACGTCCGAAATTTCTGCTCTTGTCGGTCTCGGATTATGGATCATGGACTCCAGCATCTCGGTCGCCGTGATGACGCGTTTGCCGAGCAGGCGACACTTTGTTATGAGGTGCTTTTGTATCGCCGGGAGCTCCTCAAACGGAATTTCAACACCCATGTCTCCGCGTCCTATCATTATACCGGCGCACTCGGCACATATTTCGTCAATGTTGTCAACGCCTGAGCGGTTTTCGATCTTTGCTATGAGGTCAATGTTTTCAGCGCCGTTTGCCGCCATGAATTCCTTGACATCTATAAGATCCTGCTTGCAGGAAACAAATGAGCAGGCAACATAGTCTACGCCGTTTTTAATGCCGAAAAGCAGATCGTCCTTGTCCTGATCGCTTAAATATTTCTGCTTCAACACCTTGTTCGGGAAGCTCATGCTCTTGCGGTTTGTAAGCTCGCCGCCGGCTATTACCTTACAGACAACATCGGTGTCGGTAAGGCTCGTTACTTCAAATATCAGCAGACCGTTGTTGAGCAGCAGCCTGTCGCCGACCGACAGATCCTTTGCAAGTCCTTCATAGCTGACCGACACTCTGTCGCTGTTGCCCTCAACGTCAAGGGTGGTGAAGGTGAAGGTGTCGCCGTCTTTTAAAGTGACACAGCCGTTTTTGAAGGTCTTTATTCTGTATTCGGGACCTTTGGTGTCAAGCATTATCGCGATAGGGTAGTTCAGCTTTTTTCTCACCTTTTTTATAAGCGCGATCTTTTCAAGATGCTCCTCGTGCGTTCCGTGCGAAAAGTTGAGCCGCGCGACATTCATACCTGCCCTGCACATTTCGGTCATCGTATTTTCATCGCTGCATGCCGGACCTATCGTGCAGACTATTTTTGTTTTCCTCATATATTAAGCGTCCTTTCGGTAAAATATCAAAAATCAAAGCCAGTATATCATACTTTTGCCGAAAAATCATCATATTTTTTGAATTTACATGAATTTAACATGGAAAGCATCCGCGGCGCACAGGACAGGCGGATTGACAAAGCGATTTCGAAAGGGTATAATCAATTTGATTTATCAATGTCACAAGGGGCTTTATATATGAACGATTATAAATTTATGCCGGCGGATATACTGCTGCCGAAAAAAGGATTTGAAAAGTGGGCTGTCATTGCGTGTGATCAGTTCACGTCCGATAAAGAATATTGGGATGAGCTGACGACATTTGTGGGCGATGCACCGTCCGCACTTAAGATAACACTGCCCGAAGCCTACCTTGACGGCGACCCCTCATGCCTTATAGAAAAGGTCAACCGCAATATGGCTGAATATCTTGAAAGCGGCGTTTTGGAGGAAACAAAGAACGCTATGATTTATGTTGAGCGCACGCAGTCTGACGGCAGGATAAGGCGCGGTGTGGTCGGAAAAATAAACTTAAATGATTATGACTACAGGCAGGGCACCGACGCACCTATAAGGGCGACCGAGCGTACCGTTGCAGAACGCATACCGCCGAGGGTGAATATAAGAAAAGACGCACCTTTGGAGCTGCCGCATGTGCTGCTGCTTGCCGATGATCCTAATATGGAGATTATTGAACCGCTGTCAAAAAAGACCGATACAATGAAATTGGCATATGATTTTGACCTTTCTATGGGCGGCGGACATATAAAGGGCTGGTTTTTGAATGACAAAGACATAAAAGACGTATCGTCCGGGTTCGATGCTCTGGCAAAAGAACGCAGTGACGGCATGGTTTTTGCCGTCGGCGACGGCAATCATTCGCTTGCCGCTGCCAAGGAATGCAGCCTTTTATCAGACTGTGAAGCAGCAAAATACGCGCTTGTCGAGGTGGTAAACCTGCATGATCCCGCTATAGAGTTTGAACCTATTTACCGCGTTGTATTCGGTGCCGATCCAAAGAAAGTGCTGAATGATTTCAAAAGCGCTTTGGGCAAATGTGATAATGGTCACCGATTTACATGCGTTTATAAAGGCGGCGAAGAGGTCGTAAATGTACCGGCATCATCAAAGCTGCCGGTCGCAACTCTTGATAATTGGCTTGACCGGTATATAGCCGATAATAAACTAAAGGTTGATTACATTCACGGTGAGGACACCGTGCGCGACCTTTGTAAGTCAGAGAATACCATCGGATTTATTTTTGACGGAATGAAAAAGGATGAGCTGTTTGCCGCCGTCAGTGCAGACGGTTCGCTGCCGAGAAAGACATTCTCAATGGGACACGCTAAGGACAAACGTTATTATATTGAGGCGAGAAGGATAAAGAATTGACAGACCGTGTAAATGAAAAACAGCCGTTGTGCTTTAAAATACTGCTTGCCGCCGTCAGTGCCGTTTTGCTGCTGTTTTTGGGAGTAGATCAGGCAGCGCTTTCCGACGACGCCAAGGTGTTAATTTCGGACGCGATTATTTTGACAACGCTTATTATTTCGGCTGGTGTCGCCTTTTTCGGGATAAAGGGCGGCTTGCCCCAAAGACGGACGCTGCTGTTGATAATTTTCGCGTGCGGCTTTGCAATGCGCCTTGCGTATGCGGTAAGATACGGCTACTATGAGCATCAGCACGATGTTGAAGGTCTTAACACATCGGGACATCTTTCATATATTTATAGGCTTGCCACCGACGGTATGCTGCCCGACACAAACGACTGGCAGTACTGTCATCCGCCGCTGCATCATTTTTTGGCGTCGCTTGTCGTGAGGGCGTCTTTGGCACTCGGTAAAACATACGATGCGGCATTTGAAAATATACAGCTGCTGACCGTGCTTTACTCGACCCTTACGGTCTTTGCCGGTAATGCGATAATAAGGGAGTCAAAAGCCGGCAGTTCGCTTGAGGTCTGGCTGACGGCGCTGCTTGCGTTCCATCCGGCTTTCATAATCCTTTCAGGCAGCATAAACAACGATATGCTTACTGTGATGCTGATGACCTATGCCATGCTGTACCTTATGAGATGGTACCGGTCGCCGTCTTTTAAAAGTGCAGCCCTTTGCGGACTGTTTACAGGGCTTGGCATGATGTCAAAATTCTCCGCCGCTATGATTGCTGTTTCGGCAGCTGCCGCGGTGCTTATAAAATTTTTCACCGAAAAACAGCTTAAATTTCCAAAGGTACTGCTGCATGCATCCGCCTTTTGCGGAATTATGCTGCCGCTCGGCTTGTGGTATCAGATAAGGAATTATTATCTGTTCGGTCAGGCGATAGGCTATGTTGCGCCTATCGGCACGGGCAGCAGGCTTTATATAGGCGATATCAGCATTGTAAAACGTTTGCTGCTGCCGTTTTCGGGTGAGCTTCACGGCGTTTATGCCGATGTCTGGAACGAATTTAACCTGTGGCAGTATCTGCTGAGAAATTCGCTGTTCGGTGAATACGGCTTTGGAAATGATATGGCTGCTGCGGTGTTGATTATTGCAAATTTTGCGCTGATAATAATATCGCTGGCAGCGCTCGTTGTAATCATCAAAAAACGCAGCCTGCTTATATCTTCGGTACCGGTGATATCGGTTTGGCTTTTGCAGATGATATCATTTGTAATTTTTAACATAAAGTACCCGTACCGCTGTTCCATGGATTTCAGATATATTGTTCCGACCGTTATCTGTGGACTTTCATTTATAGCAGCCGCGCAGGGAAGTATAAAAGACCGCTGTACCGCGGTTTACAGCACATTAAAAGATATTTTCAAATTTTTGGCGGCACTGTTCTGTGCAGCTTCGGTCATCATATTTCTATAATTTTGTTGTAATTTTTGTATTTTGAGTGTATAATACCCTTGATAATATTTTGGGAGGTAATGCTGATGGGCGGATTGATCGGTATAATAATGGACAGGGGCTCAATTTGGCAGATAATCAGTTGGATAATCTCGTCCACTGTGGTAGTATTGCTTGTGCTCCCCGTGCATGAATTTGCACACGGTCTTGCCGCCACAAAGCTTGGTGATCCCACGCCGAGATATCAGGGCAGGATGTCGCTCAACCCGATGCGGCACATAGATTACTTAGGCTCACTGTTGATATTTTTAATAGGCTTCGGTTGGGCAAAACCGGTGCAGGTCGATGCGAGGTACTTTAAAAATCCCAAGGGCGGCATGGCGATAACCGCGTTTGCCGGACCGCTTTCAAACATAATAGTTGCGTTTATCTCGTCATTTTTGTACAGTGTTTTGAGATTCGTTTATGTGCTGACGCTGCCGTATGGCTTTTGGCTTTCGGTCATAAACTTTTTTGCACTTGTGTTTTATTATATTACAATAATAAATATCTCTCTTGCGGTATTCAATCTCGTGCCTATTCCGCCGCTTGACGGTTCCAAGATACTTGCTGTGCTTCTGCCGGACAGGATATATTATCAGCTTATGAGATATGAAAGATATTTCATGATAGTACTTATGGCTCTGCTCTTCTACGGTTCGTCTTTTTCAAGTTTTCTTGACAGGATCGATGCGGGAATATACAGCATTTTCCAATATGTAACCTGGCTTCCTTTCAGTCTGATACTCGGAGCGTGAATATGGACAAGCTTGAGTATAAAATCGACGGCTTTGAGGGTCCTCTCGATCTGCTGCTTTATCTGATATCAAAAAACAAGCTTGATATAACCGATATCAAGCTGACCGTGCTGGTCGACCAGTACATTGAGCAGATACGGCTTATGCAGCTGAATGACATGGATGTAGCAAGCGAATTCCTTGAGATGGCGTCAAGGCTTATATATCTGAAAACAGTAAGTCTGCTGCCCAAGCACGAGGAAGCCGAACAGCTCAGAGAAGAGCTGACCGAGGAACTCATGGAATATGAGCGCTGCCGAAGGATAGCAAAGCTGTTTTCCACCATGACGGGCGGATTTGATACATTCATAAAGCAACCCGAAAAAATCGAATTTGATAAAACATACCGCAATACGCATGAAAAAGAGCTTGTGCTCAAGTCGTACATTGCCGCCGTGGGACGCGGTCAGCGCAGACTGCCGCCGCCTACTACCGTTTTCAGCAAAATTGTGGCAAGAAAAATTGTTTCGGTGTCATCAAAAATAGTGTTCGTATTAAAAAGCCTTATGAGAGGCGGCAGGGAAAAGGTAAGCTCCCTTTTCAAAGGAGCGGAGAGCCGGTCAGAGCTGGTCGCGACCTTCCTTGCGGTGCTTGAGCTTTGCAAGGCTAACCGCATCCACCTTGACGGAGAGGGCACAGACATGCAGATATCGGTAGTAAGGGAGAGAAAAAAGTGACCGTAAATGAAATGATACCGGCATTTGAAGCCGTGCTTTTTGCAAGCGGTGAACCGGTCGAGACCGAAAGGTTTTGCCAGATATTCGATACCGACCCCGAAACGGTAGACGGTGTTATGAAGATGCTTTCAGACCGGATGCTTGACAGGCAAAGCGCCATAAGACTTCTGAAACTTGAAAATTCATATCAGCTTGCCTCAGCTAAGGAATATGCGGAATATATAAGAGCTGCGCTTGATTTAAGGCGTAAAGCTCCGCTTTCTCAGGCGGCACTTGAGGTGCTTGCCGTTATAGCTTATAATCAGCCTGTTACAAAGGCGTATGTTGAGCAGGTGAGAGGCGTTGACTGCTCAGGCGTCGTTTCGACACTTGTTGAGAAGGATCTTCTTGAGGAAAGAGGCAGGCTTGAGCTGCCGGGCAGACCGCTGCTTTACGGTACAACAGCCAATTTCCTGCGCTGCTTCGGGCTGTCATCGCTTGCCGATCTTCCCGATGTTCCTGCCGACGAAACGGTCGAGGACCCGGACGGTCAGCTGAAAATGCTGTCTGCCGATGTTGCCGATCTTGCACGCCGTATGAATGAAGAAATTGAGGATATTGAGGAAAGCGGTGAATAATTTGTGACCGCACTTTTGATAATAGGTATCGTAGTCCTGATAATTGCGTTTTTGCTTTTGTGCAGTGTCTCACTCCATGTAAAATATGACGGTGAGGCGTCGGCTGAGATAGGATATCTCTTTCTGTCGTTTTCTTATCCAAAAAAGAGAAAACTTAAGAAGCAAAAAATAAGCGATGAACAAAAGAAAGAAGAAGACAAGCCGCATAAGACAGGCACAGTAAAAAAGCTTATAGATGAGAAAGGTTTGTCCGGAGCAGCATCTGAGCTTTCCGAGGCATTAAGGGCGATAGTAGGCGGTCTTAAAACAGCAGCAAGGCATCTGCGCGTAAATAAATTTGACCTTTTTATAAAGGTGGCGTCCGACGACCCTGCAAAAACGGCGGTCACATACGGTGCGGTCTGTGCGACTGTTTACCCGACGCTTGACTTTCTTTACACACATCTTAAGTTCAGCAATAATAAGACCAATGTTTCGGTTACGAGTGATTTTAATTCAAAAGAATCAAATATCGCCTTTGAGGGAAGGTTTAAATTAAGGCTTTGGTTTGCCGCTTTGGCAGCGGCAAAAATACTTGCCATGATAATAAAGCAGAAATTCAAAGAAATACTCAGCAAACAAGGGTACAAAAGCGAAGGCAGTAAAGCATTGCGGTACCCTGACGATATAGGAAAGCAAGAGAGGAATGATCGATAATGGCAGAAAACAATATCAGCAATATCATGAACGTCACAATGGAAAAGATCCGTGCTCTGGTCGATTCCGGCACGGTGGTGGGCGATCCCATCGTTGTCAATGGTATAACGATGATACCGATTTCAAAGGTGTCATTCGGACTTGCATCCGGAGGCTCTGATTTTCCGCGCAAAACGCCGGGCGAAAACCTTTTCGGCGGCGGCGGCGGAGCCGGTGCTACCGTGACACCGGTAGGATTCCTTGTTATAAAAGGAAGCGACGTCAGAATGGTCAATGTCAATTACAATGAGTCCTCGGTTGAAAGAGCCGTCTCGGCTGTTCCGGATGTTGTTGAAAGGATAACCTCGATATTTAAGA
Source organism: uncultured Oscillospiraceae bacterium (assembly GCA_900539855.1). Lineage (GTDB taxonomy): Bacteria > Bacillota > Clostridia > Oscillospirales > Acutalibacteraceae > UMGS172. The sequence goes on along the minus strand of UQDO01000002.1, from coordinate 60,260 downwards.
AGGACAAATAATATAGCAGAATAGAATTAAAACCGCACTTTCACCATATCTATTCAAAAAGGGAGTTGTGAGAGTGTGAAAGGTTTGAAGTCAACTGTAATAAGACGGTTCGCCGCCGCGGCAGCGGCGGCGTTCGTGCTGCTTTTTTCTGTTTCTGTAAGTGCCTCCGCTTTGGACGTGTCGGCAAAAGGCATGGTACTTATGAACGCCGATACCGGCGAAATACTTGCCTCAAAAAACGCACATTTAAGATTATCAATGGCAAGCACGACCAAGCTCATGACCGCTCTGCTGCTTGCAGAGACCGGTACTCCGGAAAAAGTCGTGGTAACAACAAAGCAGATGGTGACGGTCGAAGGGTCGTCCATGGGTCTGCTTGAGGGAGACCAGGTGTCATATCATGCGCTGCTTGCCGGTATGCTGCTTTCGTCCGGTAATGACGCAGCAAACACCACTGCAATAGCGGTGGCAGGCTCGGTTGATAAATTTGTGCAGATGATGAACGACCGCGCAGAGCAGATAGGCATGACAAATACGCATTTTGTCACCCCTTCCGGACTTGACGATGATGAGCATTATTCGACCGCCTACGATATGGCGCTGCTGGCTGTCGAGGCGCTGAAAAACAAATATCTTGCATTTGCTGCGGCAAGCAGGACCATGACGGTAAGCTACGGATCACCGCCGTATGACCGCACGCTTACAAACCATAACAAGCTGCTTGGCAGCTATGACGGGTGCATAGGTCTTAAAACTGGCTTTACCAAAAAATCGGGCAGATGCCTTGTGTCGGCTGCAAGGCGCAACGGATGTACTGTTGTTGCGGTCACGCTTTGTGACCCTGACGACTGGGATGATCACCGCGCTTTACTTGACTATGGGCTCGGATGCCTTGAGCCTGTAGATGTTACATATAAATTTGAGGACAATACCATACCTGTGGCAGGCGGCGACGCAGATCGTGTCAGGATCGCGACGGGACAGTATATCTGCGGATGCACTGCCGCGTCAAAGGAAAGGGTGACGGGAATTCTACGTATACTGCCCTTTGTTTATCCCGATGTTTCACCGGGCAGGATAGTGGGATATGTCGATTATACCTATGATAACAGGGTCATAAGGACCGAGCCGGTATATGCGCTCGGAGATGTGAAATATAAAAATGTAAACAAGAGCTTTTCGGATAAGGTGAAGGATAATCTGCTGAACCTTACAGGGCTTTTAAAGTAAAATTTCAGGGAGAAAACAATGGCTGTGGAAAAAATAAGACTGCAAAAATATCTGTCACAGTGCTCTGTCGCGTCGCGCCGCGCCGCAGAAGAGCTCATTGAACAGGGAAGGGTAAAAATAAACGGACGCAAGGCTATCTTGGGCGATAAGGTCGACCCCGTGCACGACAAGGTGCTCGTATGCGGAAAGCCTGTTGCCATGTCCGACGAAAAGAAGTATATAATGCTTCATAAGCCGCGCGGATTCATTACGACCTTGAGCGACGAGCAGGGCAGAAAATGCGTTGCCGATCTCGTCTCGGACGTCGGAGTGCGTCTGTTTCCGGTCGGCAGGCTCGACCGCAACTCAGAGGGGCTTCTGCTTATGACCAACGACGGTGAATTTGCAAATCTGCTGACCCATCCGTCGCGCCACGTGTCAAAGGTATACAGGGTCACTGTAAGAGAAAAGCCGACCGAAGAACAGATAATAAAGATGGCATCAGGTATGCAGCTTGAGGATATGACGACCCTGCCGTGCGACATATCGGTCGCAGAAAAGTATGATGACCGCACGGTGCTGAGATTTGTGCTGTACGAAGGAAAAAACCGTGAAATAAGAAAACTGTGCGAGGCGGTGGGACTTACCGTTATAAGGCTGAAACGCACGGAAATAGCCGGAATAAAGCTTGGCATGCTTCAGCAGGGTAAGTTGCGCGAGCTTAACGAAAAAGAGGTCAAAAAGCTGATGAGCGTCAGCGTTTCAAAGGAGTTTCAGAAGGATGATAGAAATACGCCCCGAAAGAAGAGCAGACGCTCTTGAGCCGCTTTATAAACAGCGCGGTTTAAAAATTAATGAAAATTCAACGGCTGCCGTAGCCTATGATGGTGAGACCGTCATAGGCTTCTGCCTTTTTGATATGGAAAGTGACAGACTGACTGTCAGATGTATTGAGCCGGAAGGCGATATCATGTTTGCCGACGGATTGTTGAGATCGGCACTTCATATCGGCACCGAAAACGGGATAATGACAGCATTTTACAGTGACGAAGCGCCGGTGCATTTGCTTAAAAAGCTTAAATTTGTTAAAAGCGAAACTGAAAAAGAGCTTGATGTGAGTCTGCTCTTTAAATCATGCAAAAATTGCGGATGATTTTGTAAAATTATACTTGTTATTTTTTTATTCTCGGTATATAATGTACAGTGGCAGAATTTTAGAATATTTTTGCAATTAAAACACAAGTTAACGGTACAAAGCACTGCTTTGCACCGCATTTGTGCGAACGGAGGAATAATAATGGACTGTGAAAACGGAATTTCACGCCTCGCGAAGGAAAACTCCGCAAAACCGGAGACCGACGCTTACAAGCGCCTTTCTTTCCTTTTTGACGGCGGTGTATATACCGAGATCGACAGGTTTGCAAAAAACGGCGATGCCGGCTGCGGAGTCGTTGCCGCTTACGGTAATGTAAACGGAGCAGGAACCTATGCCTACTCGCAGGATGTGACAGAATTTTCGGGTGCTATGAACAGGGCGCAGGCAGCAAAGATCGCAAAGGTATACGATCTTGCTCTCAAAAACGGCTGCCCGGTCGTAGGTATTTTTGACTCAAAGGGCGCTTTCGCAGACGACGGAGTGGACGCTCTTAACGCTTACGGTGAGCTTATCGCAGCGGCAGGCAGACTTTCGGGTGTAGTGCCCATGATATCGGTTGTTGCAGGAGCGTGTGTCGGTTCCGCTGCCGTGCTCGCCAATATAGCTGATGCAACGGTCATGACCGAAAATGCGGAGCTTTGCTTAAGATCTTCAGCCGTTACAGGAAACGGTAAGGTCGGTACCGCTCAGTCTGCGGCAAAATCGGGACTTGCGGATGTTATCGCCGCCGATGACAGCTCGGCTATGGAGTCTGTCGCTGCTATACTTGCCGCACTTCCTTCAAACAACCTTTCGGTACCGTCTGTTGCCGATTATGTTCCGGCTGTCTCTTCGGGCGACGGCATGGATGCGTCGGTAAGTTCGGTCATAGATGAAAACAGCTTCTTTGAGCTTTTGGCTGAATACGGCAAATGTGCGAAGGTCGGCTTTGCGAGAATAGCAGGCGAATCGGTCGGCGTAGTTGCAGCCGGCGGATACGGAAATGACGATAGAATATGCGGAGAGGGCGCCTCAAAGATCGCACGTTTCGTAAGACTTTGCGATGCATACTCACTGCCGGTAGTTACGTTTATCGACTGTGCAGGCTTTATGGGCGACGGCGATGAGGAGCTTGGCGGTTCATTAAAGGCTGTGTCGGCACTTACCGCCGCATACTCGGAGGCTACAACAGCCAAGGTGTCGATAATCACAGGCAAGGCTTACGGACTGGCTTATACCGCACTTGCAGGCAAGGCGTCCGGCACAGATGTCGCTATCGCACTTGCTGATGCTGCCATATGCGCTCTCGAGCCGATGACGGCGGTCCAGTTCCTTTACAAGGACAGACTGGGCAATGAAAAACGTGAGGATCTCGAAAAAGAATATGCACTTTGCGAGGGCTCACCTTTGAAGGCTGCCGAAAACGGCGATATAAACGCGGTCGTAACATCGGAGGATCTGACCCAGTCGGTCATTGCCGCACTTGATATGATGGCTTCAAAGCGTGTCTCAACGCTTGATAAGAAACATTCGAATCTTCCGATTTACAGATAATAAAGATAAAAGCAGATCTCCAAAGATGCCGCCTGTGGAGATTTTGTCCTATAAATTTTCAAATCATTAAAGCGGCGGAATGGAGATAATATTATGAGACAGTTCAAGATCACAGTCAACGGAAAAGCATATGACGTAAATGTTGAGGAGAAGGTTGGCTCTGCCGCGGCTGCGGCTGCAGCTCCGGCTCCGGCTCCGGCAGCACCTGTTGCTGCACCGACAGCGGCACCTGCACCTGCACCTGTCGCAGCACCTGCTCCGGCAGTCGCAGAGGCAGGAGAGGGCGCAGCGGTCGAGGCTCCTATGCCCGGTACTATACTTAAGGTTCTGGTTTCGGCAGGACAGTCGGTATCTAAGGGCGATACCCTTCTTATACTTGAAGCCATGAAGATGGAAAACGAAATAACTGCTCCGTCGGACGGAACCGTTTCTGCGGTGTGCGTCGCGGCAGGAGATGCCGTTGAGGTCGGTAAGACTCTTGTTACTATAAAGTAATTTACACTGTCCTTTTTAAAGGGAGGAGATCACAATGCAGAAAAAGATCGGCATTACAGAGACCGTGCTGCGTGACGCGCATCAGTCGCTTATCGCCACGCGCATGACTACACAAGAAATGCTTCCAATGCTTGAACAGCTTGATAAAATCGGTTTTCACTCGCTTGAGTGCTGGGGCGGCGCAACATATGACGCCTGCCTTCGCTTCCTTGACGAGGACCCGTGGGCAAGACTTCGCCTTATACGCGAAAAGTGCCCGAACACTAAGCTCCAGATGCTTTTCAGAGGACAGAACATGCTCGGCTACAGACATTATGCCGACGATGTTGTTGAATACCTCGTGCAGCGCTCTGTAGCAAACGGTATAGATATCATCCGTATATTCGATGCGCTTAACGATATCCGTAATCTCGAGACCGCAATAAACGCCACCAAAAAGGAAAAGGGCGCTCATGTACAGGCGACCGTGTCGTACACGACCGGACCGGTCTTTGATCTTGAGTACTACACAAAATACGCAAAACAGCTTGAGGATACCGGTGCGGATTCGATATGCATAAAGGATATGGCGGCACTGCTCACTCCTTACACTGCATATGATCTTGTAAAGGCTATCAAGGAAACTGTCAAGATACCTGTACAGGTACATTCGCACTATACCTCGGGACTTGCTTCCATGGTCATGCTGAAGGCTATTGAAGCCGGAGCTGATGTTATTGACACCGCTATGTCGCCGCTTGCGCTCGGCACTTCACATCCGGCTACCGAGTCGATGGTCGCGGCACTCAAAGGTACCGAATACGATACCGGTCTTGACCTTGAAGCACTTGATAATATTTCAAAATATGTCGAAACGCTGCGTGAAAAGTATATAGCCGAGGGACTGCTCAGCCCCAAGATGCTCGAAGTAAACGCAAAGGCGCTGATCTATCAGGTGCCGGGCGGCATGCTTTCAAATCTGCTTTCTCAGCTTAAGCAGGCAGGTAAGGAAGACAAGCTGTCAGAGGTTCTTGAGGAAGTGCCGAGAGTAAGAGCGGACTGCGGATATCCGCCGCTTGTTACTCCGTCGTCGCAGATAGTCGGTACACAGGCTGTGTACAACGTTATAATGGGCGAACGCTATAAGATGGTCACCAAGGAATTTAAGGGACTTGTAAAGGGCGAATACGGCAATACGCCGGTCGCTATTGATCCCGATTTCAGGGAAAAGATCATCGGAGACGAGCAGCCTATAACCTGCCGTCCTGCGGATCTTCTGGAGCCGGAACTCGAAAAGCTGCGCGCCGAGTGTGCAAAGTGGTCCGAGCAGGAGGAGGATGTGCTGTCATACGCACAGTTCCCGAAGGTTGCAGTCGATTTCTTTGAAAAGAGAGCCAACAAAAAGTATCAGGTCGACTCAAAAAATGCCGACGCGGAAAATAAAGTCCATCCGATGTAAAAAAAGTGTTGATATTTGACATTGGGTGTGATATAATACCTCGTGTCACTGTGAGTTTAACTTTATCGGAGGTTTTTTATAATGAATGTTTGGCAGATCGTAATCGGTTCGGTCATGATGCTTGTTTGCCTGATAATTATTGCTATCGTGCTTTTACAGCAGGGCCGTCGCAGCGGTGTCAGTGCTATTTCCGGCGGTGCGGATACTTTTCTTGCTAAATCTAAATCAAGAAGTAAGGACGCAAAGCTTGCCCGTCTTACAAAGGTAATGGCAGTCATTTTCTTTGTGATCGCGATCGCAGCAAACGCTATTGCAATCGCTGTCAAGTAATTTAAACAGTATATATCTAAACTGATAAAAGACCTACGGAAAGATTTCCTTAGGTCTTTTTTTATTAGATATATTCATCCGAATGACGGTACTCGGTCGGTGTAAGTCCTGTGATCTTTTTAAATGTTTTGTTGAAATTAGCGGTATTGTTAAATCCGCATTTTACCGCTATATCAAGTATGTTCAATTCGTTGTCGGCAAGGAGCCTTATCGCAGCGTCGATACGTCTTGAGTTTACATAATCCCACAAATGTATTCCACTGACCGAGTAAAAGAGGGCTGAAAAATAATTAGGACTTAATCCTGCTGCCGAGGCAAGACTTTGCAGCTCAAGCTGCTCCGGATAGTGGGCGTCGATGTATTTGATAACATCGCGCACCGGCTTGGACTTGTCCTTGCTGACGCTTTCGGTCGCCGGGCTGTAACCGTGGTCGCGTATCAGCGATATCAGCATCATATTGAGATATGATTTTACCGCAAGGGGATATTCGGGCGATTTGAGCGAAATCTCAAGCCTTATTTTTTCCATTATGTCCGATAAGTATGCAGCGGAACGTCCGTCTATGTGATTGCGGAAGCTGTCGCTGTGCGAAAAGCAAAGACCGATGTTCTGCTCGGAAAGACTGTCGCTGTCCTTTCCCCAGAGGTAACGCGGCTCGAACTGGATATTCAGCATGTTGAGTCCGCCGCCGTCAATGTGCCTTGCACAGTGCTGCTCGTTGCCGGCAAAAACAAGCATACTGCCATTTTCAATGCGGTATATTTTATTGCCCGACATGTATATGCCGCTGCCGGAAAGCACCTTGGAAATTTCAAATCTCAGATGACTGTGATTTCTGAAGGGTCGGTCGCCGGGTTCAATCATGACCTCCCACATTTTGAGAAGAATACTTCCGTCTGCAGCTTTAATACTCCCTATGTCCGTAATCATATGCAGGACCGCCTTACCGTAATATAGTTTGCAAATTCATTAATATAGTTGATGAAACCTGATTGCAATAAATCTATAATTTAATTAAATGATAAACTTTAATACATATTAAGTCAATAATAATTTAATTTGGAGGCTCAAAATGGTGAACACATGCTCTTACCCGTCAGATCTCAGAATAACCGATATGCGTTTTGTGGACATAGACGGGGCGCCGAAAAGGTGTACGATACTTAAAATCATGACCAATCAGGGGCTATGCGGCTACGGTGAGGTCAGAGATGCATCGAGCAAGACCTACGCGCTCATGCTCAAAAGCAGGATACTCGGTGAAAATCCCTGCAATGTTGACAGGATATTTCACAAGATAAAGCAGTTTGGCGGTCCTTCCCGTCAGGGCGGCGGCGTTTCCGGAATTGAAATTGCTTTGTGGGATCTGGCCGGCAAGGCTTACGGCGTACCTTTATATCAGCTTTTGGGCGGCAAGTTCCGCGATGAGGTGCGCGTGTACTGCGATACCGATGTTGACGGCAAGCACACCGGTCACGATATGGGTCTTGCTCTTAAAAAGCGTATGGAAATGGGCTTTACTTTTCTGAAAATGGATCTTGGCATAGGTCTTTTGCTTGATGAGCCCGGCACCATAAACGCTCCTTTGGGTTTCATAGACGACATGAAAAAATATGCGCCCCATATATTGAATGTTCAGGGCGGTTCGGTCACTGCCGACATGGTAAAGGCGCAAAAAAGCTACTCTATAGTAACTACGGCACATCCGTTTACAGGTATTCACCTTACCGAAAAGGGCCTTGATTATCTTGAGAACTATGTTAAAGAGGTAAGGAAGGTTATAGGCTATGAGGTGCCGCTGGCAATAGATCACTTTGGTCATGTCTGCGTTGAGGATTGCATAAGGTTTGCCCGACGCATGGAGCCCTACAATCTTGCATGGCTTGAGGATATGGTTCCATGGATATATACCGATCAGTATGTGCGGCTTAAAAACAGCACAACGATACCGATATGTACAGGTGAGGATATTTATTTGAAGGAAGGCTTTGAAAAACTTATAAAGGCTGGCGGTGTGTCGGTGATACATCCCGACATTCTGACCTGCGGCGGCGCTTTGGAGCTTAAAAAAATATCAGACATTGCCGATGAAAACGGCGTGGCTGTGGCGGTCCACATGGCTGAAAGCCCGGTTGCCTGCCTTGCGGCAGTGCATACTGCTGCTGCCATGCATAATGTGCTGGCGCTTGAATTCCACTCGGTTGACGTACCGTGGTGGTCTCAGATGGTGACCGGAATAGACGATCCGATATTTAAAAACGGATTTATAAAGGTGCCGGAAAAACCGGGACTCGGCTTTGACGACCTGAATGAGGAACTGCTCAAAGAACATATAAATCCTGATATCCCCGGTTACTTTGAACCGACAGATGAATGGAACAGGGAATTTTCAAACGACAGAATATGGAGCTGATCTATAATGAAATTCAAAGCTATTGAGCCGCCCTTGTGGCTTAGCCGCTCTGCGGTGTATCAGATAAATCCGCGAACTTTTTGTGCCGGTGGAACGATAGCCGATGTCACCGAAGAGCTTCCGTTTTTAAAAGAGCTCGGTTTTAGAATAATGTACCTTTGCCCGGTTTTTGAGGAGGACGACTCGGATGACAAAAGCTTTTGGAGCAACCGTCAGCTGAAATCAGAAACCGATAATCCTAAAAATCCGTACAGAATGAATGATTATTTTAAGATCGATCCCGAATACGGTACAGAAGATGATCTGAGGCAGTTTATAGATACGGCGCATAAGCTTGGCATGCGCGTGCTGCTTGATCTTGTCTATGCACATATAGGTCCCAATGCGCCTATACTTAAAAAGCACCCTGAATTTGCAAAGCAGGACAAGGACGGAAATATAATATACAGCACATGGCATTTTCCTTTTCTCGATTACACATGCGAGGGTCTTAGAGAATACATGTGGTCCAACATGCTCTATTATATCGGAGAGTTCGATGTTGACGGCTTCCGCTGCGATGTTGGGGACTATATACCTGTCGATTTTTGGAACGAGGCACGCCGCCGCATGCATTCCGTAAAGCCTGATTCGGTTCTTATAAACGAGGGTCACAAGTGGGATTATCTTCTTACGGCGTTTGACTCATCGTACTGCTTCGCCTGGCATGATAACATGCACAAGCTGTTCGGAGGGGAGATCACAGCCGCAGCGTTCAGGGAAAATATAAAGGAGTGCTGGGCCGCGCTGCCTGACGGAGCAAGGCTGCTGATCGACATGGAAAATCATGATACGGCTACCGACTGGGACGAGCGCATAGAGCTGTTCGCCGGAAACGACGGCATGGAAATGATACAGGTAATGAACTATCTGATGAGGGGCATACCGATGGTCTATTGCGGAAACGAGCTTGCCGATGATAAAAGGATCAGTATGTTTGCAAACAGGTTCCACATGGGCAGATTCCAGGTCACCGACAGAAGCGACGGCGCAAAGGCTGCAAGCCTCAGACGTCAGAATGTGTTCAAGGCTTTAAATCGTCTTAAAGATGAAAGTGATATTCTCTGCTATGGCGATGTTTTGTGGCGTGACGATATGCCGGAAAATATTCTGTCATTTGAGAGGAATTATAAAAACGAACTGATATTGTTTATGGGGAATGTAGGCTCAGAGCCTGTAAAGGTCGAAGCTTTGGACGGCAAGGTCATACTTTCAAATAAAGCGGAGCTTTGCAATGCAAACGAATTAGCACTTGAACCTCACGGTTATGTCGCTATAATAAAATAGGGTGATATAAATGGATCTGTTCAAGGAAAAAGTATTTCTGTCCGAAAAGACAGGCAAAAGTCTTAAATATCTTTACTATTCACCGGAGTGTGAGGAAAACGTTCCGCTTATAATTCATTTGCATGGTGCGGGGTCAAGGGGCACTGAACTGTCCCAAATGGCGCATACGGGACCGATCGGCGAGCTTGAAAAGGGCAGGAATATACCTGCGCGGATCGTTTCACCGCAGTGTTGGGGCAATACTTGGTTTGAGCTTTTTGAAACGCTTATTGATTTTACTGAAACTGCCGTGAATGCTGACGGCGTTGATAAAAGCCGTGTGTATCTTACGGGTCTCAGCATGGGCGCGTATGCCGCGTGGCAGCTGGCGATGACAAGACCTTTGCTTTTTGCGGCGTTGGTGGCTGTCTGCGGCGGCGGAATGTACTGGAATGCCGCAAGGCTTAAAAATATGCCGGTCTGGGCGTTCCATGGTGCGCTTGACAGCACCGTGCTGCCGGAGGAAAGCATAAAAATGATAAGGCAGATCAACAAAAACGGCGGACATGCCAAAATAACGATATTTGAAAACGCCGATCACAACTCATGGGATCAGGCATTTGCCATGGATGAACTGTGGGAATGGCTCATGAAGCAGAAAAAGGAGCCCGAAAAATGAACTTCAATGACAGAGAAAAAATCATAGAATTGACACCTCTGTGGCACGGTGAGCGCCTGCCGGACGGCAGACCTTATGTGCCGGATAAATACCTTGACGCGCTTTACGGTATGACCTTAGAGGAGGTCTGGAAGCCTATTTTTGTGTTAGGCTACGAGCATCAGTTCGTAGGCGGCGGAGAAAATCCGCTGAACACCCTGCATAACGATGACCGTAAACTGGTCGGCAGAGCGGTCACATGTACATATTGTCCGACAAGACCGGACCTGCACGAAGTCCAGTTTAAAAGAGGCGCTGAAGACGGACTGCAGGGCAACTATAACCAGTGGGTCATTGATCACCTTTACGAGCGCGATGTTGTGGTCTGCGATATGTATGATAAAATATATAAAGGCACATTTTTGGGCGGAAACCTCACGACCGCACTGCAAAAGCGCACCAAAAACGGCGGAGCGGTTATATGGGGCGGTATACGGGACATTGAACAAATGAAAAAGGTGCCCGATGTTCAAGTATATTACCGCGGTATTGATCCGACACCGATACGCGAATTTGTGATGAAGGACTGGAATGATATAACAAACTTCGGCGGCGCTGTATGTCTGCCGGGCGATGTTGTATTTGGTGCCGGCGGAGGAGTACTCTTTATACCGTCACACCTGGTAGCTGACGTTGTAGAGGGAGCTGCAAAGACCCATGTCAAGGATGATTTCGGATTTGAAATGATCTGCAAGGGCAAATTCACCACCGCACAGATCGATAAAAATACATGGACGGAAGGCATGCTCGACATGCTGCTCGACTGGATAAAGACCGATCCGAGGGGTGAGGAATACCGCGATCTTGACTGGTCAAAGGAGTATGATCTGGCACGAAACGGCGATCCTAACGATACGCAGACCGCACTTTAACGGGTGCTTAAAATAAGGGGGCAAACGATATGACCACCGCTGAAAAAAGAAAAATATGGACCGAAGGCTACAACCAGAATAAGGAGGCTTTCGATGCAAGGATAAAGGACGGTATTGAAAAATACCGTAAGGGCTACTGCAAACTGAAGATCGTTGACAAAAACGGCAAACCGCTTGCAAATCAACAGGTTACCATAGATCAGCAAACCCATGATTTCGGCTTCGGCGCGAACATATTTATGCTTGACGAACTTGAAAATGATGATGACAACTTAAAATACCGCGAGTCTTTCAAAAAATATTTCAACCTTGCTACCGTTCCTTTTTACTGGGACGGTCTGGAGCCGGAAGAGGGAAAACCAAGATATGATAAAAACAGCCCTAAGGTATGGCGGCGTCCGACACCTGATCGCTGCATTGAATACTGTGAGGAGAACGGCATTACCCCTAAGCTCCACTGCCTTGTTTACGACAAATTCACGCCAGATTGGCTTCCCTTTGGCGACATGGAGAAAATGGAAAAGCTTTATAAAGAGCGCTTCCGTCAGATCGCTGAAAGATACAGCGGCAGACTTTTCGAGGTGGAAGTGGTGAACGAGCTGCTCGAGGAGGCAGGCTGGAAGCATAAAAGCGTTATCAGCGACAAGCACGACATAACCGAATGGGCGTTTTCTCTTGCAAGGCAGTATTTTGCCGACGAGACACTCGTTATAAATGAAGGTAATTCTATTGTCGGTCTTGCAAAGCAGGACTATAGGAACGCTTACTTTATGCTTGTTGAAAATGCGCTCAAAAGCGGGGTTTCTATTGATAAAATAGGTCTTCAGCATCATATCTTTGTAGGTGCGCGTGCAAAAAATGATGAGGAATACGACAAAGAGATTTCCAATACAGGTCATATTAGTATGATCGATCCGGCTTTAATATTCAAAGGGCTTGATATAATGGCGACCTTTGGACTGCCGCTTGAGCTTACCGAAGTTACTATACCGACATTTGGTGACACACCTGAGGACGAGGAACTTCAGGCAGACCTTCTGGAGCTGTTTTACAGCATTTGCTTCAGCCATGAGGCGGTGCAGGATATCGTTTACTGGAACGTGCCCGACGGCTTTGCTTTTGTACTTGGTGGCGGTTGGAATGAAAACCGCGTGCGCGGCGGTCTGCTGCATCACGATTATACTCCCAAAAAATCGGCAGACAGACTTTATAAGCTGACCCATGAGGTATGGCATACCGATTTGGAGCTTACCACAGATGAAAACGGATATGCGGAGTTCCGCGGTTTTTATGGAAATTATACCGTTTCGGGCAAGAATTTTACAGCCGAATTCGGCGTACACAAGGGTGAAACGGCGGTACATGAAATAATACTTTAAGAAGTTTTTATTTATAATGTTTAGCGGAAAGTGTGTACTTGTGACCGGTTCGTCGCGCGGCATCGGCAGAGCAAAGACAGCGCTTTAACCGAAAGGATAAATCAGTATGAGAGAAACCGAATTATTGGCAGATCAATTTAAAAGGGACGGTACAGTATCGAATATAGCCGTAAGAGTCGGAAAATTCGGCGATATAATCGGCGAGGTATATTCGGACGGTGTGAACAGCCAAACCTTGTTTGATATGGCGTCCGTTACCAAAATAACGGTAACAACAACCCTTGCCCTGATTGCCGTTGAACAGAAAAGGCTGAATATAACCGATAAGGTAAGCAAATTCTTCGCCGTACCCGAGTGGTATAACGAATTGACGGTTTTCAACCTGCTCACCCATACTATGGGACTTGCTTCAAGAGATCTTACCGGCAATAACATTACATACGATAATATTGCCGAATACATTCTATCGTTAAAGGGCAATGCCGTGGGCAAATGGGTTGAATATTCCTGTCCCGCGTTTATACTGTTGGGTAAAATTCTGGAAAAAATTTACGGCGAAAGGTTGGACGTACTGTTTGAAAATATGGTTGCGGCGCCGTTGGGCTTGAAAAGCAGCGGCTTTAAGCCTGATAAAACAGGACATTCTATTATAAACAGTAATATTGCGGATAATAAGCTCGGTATAGTGAACGATTATAACTGTCAGTTTTTGGGCGGGGTTGCGGGCAATGCCGGATTGTTTTCAAATATTGACGATATAACCGTTTATGCAGATATGCTTTTAAACGGCGGCGGAAAGCTTTTTTCAAGGTCTGTTCTTGACATGGCTGCCAAAAATTACACCGCCGATATGGGTCAGGCAAGGGGCTTGGGCTTTTTGTATGTTGATGAAAATTACAAGCAGACAGGCACACTTTTTCCTGTAGGCTCAATAGGTCATTGCGGGCATACGGGTACATCACTGTTTTTAAACAGGGAAAGCGGTCTGTATGTAATAATTCTATCGGACGCAACCGTTTCTATCGCAAAAAAATACGGTAATGAAAATTATGACGAGGTTATGCAAATGCGGGAAAAGCTGCATAACGCAATTAAAAACGATTTATTTAATCAGAGGTGAAACATTTTGTCGAACGGAAAACGCGTGCTTGTAACGGGTTCGTCCCGCGGTATAGGCAGAGCAATAGCAATACGCCTTGCAAAGGACGGCTATGAGGTGATAGTTCACTGCGCCGGAAATACCGATAAAGCTGATGAGACAAGACGTCTGATAGAAGAAAACGGCGGCAGGGCAAGCGTTATCAGAGCTGACCTCTGCAAAACGTCGGAAACGGCGCTTTTAGCGTCAAATGCAGGGGATATAGACGCATTGGTGCTCAATGCGTCACTGCAGATAAGAAAGCATTGGGATGAAATAGAGCTGGGTGAGGTGTACGATCAGCTCAACTGTGATTTTGTATCGTCGCTGATGCTGATAAAAGCAGTAGTCCCCCATATGAAGGAGCAAAAGTGGGGCAGGATAGTCACAATAGGCAGTGTTCAGGAGGCAAAACCGCATCCCGACATGCTCATTTACTCTGCCGCAAAGGCGGCACAGACCAATATGGTGAGATCGCTGTCACTTCAGCTGGCGCCGTTCGGAATAACGGTAAACAATGTAGCGCCGGGCGTTATTTATACTGACCGGAACGTTGAGGCTTTGTCTGATCCCCAGTATGCCGCGAAGGTAATAGCCTCTATACCGGTAGGCTTTTACGGAAAGCCTGACGACTGTGCAGGGATAGTGTCGCTCCTCTGCTCTGACGAGGGCAGGTATATGACCGGCCAGTGCATTTTCGTAGACGGCGGAAAGAGTGTGCAATAATTTTTTTACAGAAAAAGACCGCAGGGAACTGCGGTCTGAGCGTGTCGAAAAAGTCGACACGCTTTTGGACGGGAATGCCGCTCGCTCGAAAATCAAAGATTTTCGGACTGCGCTCTATCCCCGCCAATACCACCCCAGTGTCCTTGAAAAACCGCTATATTCTGCGGTTTTTCGCTTACAAGGTGTTTTTCCGCCGCGCATGTCAGCGGAAAAACAGAAAATGCAGCATAACCGACGAAAGAGTAGACTTTGAGGTTTATCGACAGACTGGGACCGGCAGGGACATTCCTGCCGGTCTTTAATTATAAATTTTAGTTTACCTTTATGCAGATAAACTAAAATTCACCATATAAAATATAAAACAGAACCGGTGTAAGATTTATCCTGCAAAGGGGTATTATTGGATTTTTCTTTGTTTAAAATTTTAATTATGACAGAAAGTGGCTGCTTTGATTATTAACATAATTTCAAAGCAGCATTATTTATATACGTTTAGTAATCCACGTTATCAACACGGTTTTCCACAGGTTTTGTATCAAACACCGCGCAAAATCGGTTAAGAACAGCCTCCCGAGGTTAATATGTGTTGAGAAGGTTGGGGATAACGTTGATAAATATCATGGGTTATCTTGTTTACATAAATGCTTGTCAAGTGCTTAAAACAGATTGACAATACAATTTGTAAATTGACAAAGTTCCCTGAAAAGTTGCACCAACGTTCTCTTTTTGCGTGCGTATATTTGATGCCGTTTTTCCGCTTGACCGCGAGACGGCGGCAGCTTTAGTCTGCAACAAAGGAGGAATAAAATGCGTTATACCACAATCAAATTCTATGATGACGGAAAAGCGTGGTTGAGTGAGCCCGACAGAACAATAGGTTACGGAGGAGAACACAATGCCGTTCTGCTCCGCATAAGCATTGACGATATATCCGGGACACATTTCGGCAATTCCGAATATTATAGAGTGATAATTGACGGTCATTACAGTGAAAAGCTTTATATTAGCGATGGAATTATCGAATATACGGTGCCCTTTGAGGCAATGAACGCGCCGGTGATACATTTCCAGCTTGCCGGATATAAGGAGTCGGACGGCGAAGCAGTGCAGATATGCAAGAGCTCGGTGCTGCCGCTGAATGTCGGCGTTTCAGAAACACCGTTTGCAGAAATCGAGAGATCTTCGGACAATTTCGAAAGTATGATGCTGCTTTGCGACAAGCGCATTGATGAGGCAAAGGCAAGCGCAGAGTCAGCCGCCGCCCTCGCAGCCGATGCCAAACTGAGTGCTGATAATGCCAAGACCGACAGCGAGACGGCAGCCGGAATAAAAACCGCCTGCGAACTCAGCAGCAACATGGCTTTCAACTGCAGCAGATCGGCAGAAAGTAAAGCCGATGAGGCGAAAGCGCAGGCTGAAATTGCCAAGAGCGCGGTGCAGAAGCTTGAAACTCTGGTAAGTTTGCCGAACGAGCTTTGCAACCCGGTTAAAAACACGGTTGGTGGAACATCATTTACGGTAAATGATGTATCGCCCTTAAAGCATGAGTTAAAGGTAAAGTGCTCGGTGCTGACATCAGGCACGGGACTTGTCGAGGTATCTAAAAATGCTCTTACAAGTGCAGGCAGCATAACACTTGAACAGCCGGATGAAAACGTTCATGTTGTTTTGCAGGGGTACATTGAGCGCAAATCCGGTGTAGAGGGCACTATACCTTCAAGCAGTCCGTCCGTACTTGTGCCTGTAGTGGACGGCGAACAGGTCACTGATGCGGCAGTGACAACATCAGCAAATGCCGAAACGTCATGCTTCAGCGTCCTGGATTATGTAATAGACGGGACGACACTTACGGTTACCGGCAAAAAGGGCTGCTATGGTGCCATAAATGACGATGTTACGGTAAGTACGACCGTAGCTGCCGGTTCAAAGATCACAGGATTTGCGGTAAATGGTATACTGCAAAGCGATCTTGTGACCGAGACCTGCACTCTGACCGTCAGTACCGTACAGGCTATACCCACCGCCGTTACGGTCACGGCGCCGGACGGCACGGTATCTACAGGCTCTGCTTCTGCCGACGGCACGGTCACGGGGCTTAATTCCACCGCGTCGCCCATGACCGTCTCGGTGTCTGCCGGCACCGTCAGCGTGACCTACAACAGGGACATTAGCTCCTGTCTCGGTGAAAGAGCAAACGCGCTGGTGTCACAAAAATCGGGAAGCATGCTGGGGATAGACGATGTTTCGCCATGCGAGGACACGGTCACCGTAAATGTTGCTGCCGTGGGCGATAATGCGCCTTCCAAGGTCTATAAGCTCGGCCGCAACATTTTTGACCCGACTCCTTGGATGACTGCTCAGACCTTTGGCGGTATTACAATACAGTATCTGCCGGATGAAGATTGCTTCTTATTTAACGGTTCTTCTCCGTCGGAAAACCAGCAGTTTACTGTCGCAATACCCAATTTTTATTATGGGCTGAATAAAGATTTTACAGTCGACGTTGAATATGTAAGCGGCACTACTACACAAAATCAGTATGGTCGGGATGCCGTGTTCCACACCGGATACACAAACGATGCTGCTCTTTGGGGTGACAAGCTGCACGCCGCACCGCTTAAAAACGAAAGCACGTCACAGACCAAAACCTGCGACAGGAGCTATTTTCTTGAGAGAACATGGATCTATGTATATGCCGGCGTGGCTTTCGACAATTACAAGGTCAGAATACAGGTCAGGTGCAGCGACGCCGCCGCAGGTTATGAAAAATACGCAGCGCCGGCGGAGCTTACGCCCGATACTGACGGCAATGTAACCGCCGCAAGGGAGAATGTCTGCACATTTGCCGTGAAGTCGCCCGGTACGCTCAGCACCAGATACAACAGGGATATAAACAAAGCGTTTGACGAATTAAAACAGGCGATAATATCGCTCGGAGGGAATGTATAATGTTCAATTTAAGAAATTTCATAAAATCAGGTCTTATAAAAGCGGCAGGCAGCATGGCTGACTACCAGATAATTTTAAACGCCGCCGGGTGGCTCGAAAAGGGCGTCCTCACCGAGGGTGATCTCGCCGAGATTGAGGCGGCAATAAAGGAAAAAGGAGAGGAGGATAACATTGATAAAGAGGTTTAAAAAGGGCGTATCGACACAACTCAGTGCAAATTTCCGTTCAACTGAGTTTGACTGCCACGGTGTGGGCTGCTGCAATGAAACGCTTGTGGACATGCAGCTTGTGGAATATCTGCAGAAGATCCGTGACCATTTCGGCAAGCCGATCATAATTTCGAGCGGATACCGCTGCGAAAGGCACAACCGGTCGGTCGGCGGCGCGACCGCGTCAAAGCACAAGGCAGGCATGGCGGCTGACATCATGATCGCAGGTGTCAGCCCCTCCGAGGTTGCGAAGTACGCAGAAAGCATAGGTGCAAAGGGTATCGGACTTTACGAGACAGCGAAGGACGGCTATTTTGTTCACATTGACACCCGTGTGACAAAGTCGTTCTGGTACGGGCAGGATCAGAAATACCGCTCGACCTTTGGCGTAGCAGCCGTGTCGTCGGTATCGGTAAAGCAGTGGCAGAAAGCGGCGATGGCTGACGGCTTCAAATTCCCGAGGTACGGCGCTGACGGCGCGTGGGGTGCAGAGTGCGCTGCGGTCGCGAAGCAGGCGATATGCAAAAAATATGCCGTCGGCTACAGGTACAAAAATCTTACTGCTATCGTTCAGCAAGTAGTCGGCGTGACCGCGGACGGCAAGTTCGGCAATGATACCCGTGCAGCGGTCATCAAATGGCAGGCTGCAAACGGTCTTGTGGCTGACGGCGCCGTGGGACTCAACTCATGGAAAAGAATACTGGGAATAAGCTGAGTTAGTTTCAGGCGGAGGCGTTTAAATTGGCTGAGACACTGATTTCAGCGGCAGCGGCGATCATAGTGGGCTTGCTGTCCTTTTTCGGCGCATTGATAGCCGGGAGAAGGTCCGGCCGTGAAATGAAAAGAAGGATCGACGTTGCACAGGCTGTAACGGACACAAAATTAGAGGAGCTGACGCGTGAGGTACGGGAACTTAATGCATCTGCAAAGAACCTGCCGGTGATCGAGGAACGCATAAGGTCGCTCGACCGACGCGTGCGTGAGGTTGAAAGAAATGAAGGGAGGTATATCACACAGTGAAGGATAACACTAAAAAGTGGTTCAAGGCTGCAGGAATAAGAGCCGTGAAAACTATTGCCCAATCGGCGATAGCAACCATCGGAACAAGTGCGGCTTTCGGTGATATCAACTGGCTTGTCGTTGGCAGTACAGCACTGCTCGCAGGCGTTTTGTCACTGCTTACAAGTATAGCAGGACTGCCGGAAGTAGCGTAAGGAAAACGAAAAGTGCATAGAGGGCAAAGCCTCTATGCACTCTTTTATTTATACCGAAATTCGGTAAATTCCTTATAGTATTCGTCGGCTATGTCTTTTATCTTATCCCGCTCATAGGCTTCAAAGCGATCCTCAACGGCTATTACATGCATACCGAGCCCTTTTGCGGTTTTCATGCTGTAATATGTGTCCTCAAATATCGCCATATCCCCCGTTTCGCAGCCGAATTTTTTTGCCGCTGCCATGAATATATCCGGTGTGTTTTTGCCTGCCGGATAGTCGTCAGGAGTGAGGATAAATTCAAAATAATCGATAAGCTCTGCCGTGCTGAGCGCTGTTTTTACAAGACGCGTAGGAGTAGCCGATATCACGCACATGCGAACGCCCTTTTCCTTCAAACCTTTGAGCATGTCCGGTACGCCGGCACGGACCGGAGTGCGGTGACGGTAACACTCATCCATTACATAAAGCATGTCCGAATATGTAAAATTCTTTAAAGCAGGGTCGTCGGACACCGAACGCATATATTCGACCGCGTCGTTGCATGACATAGTGTCGGTTTTGCGAAGCTCCTCATCGGAAAGTCCGCTGCATTTTATGCCTTTGAGTTCAGCATATATAGGAATGACATTCCTCCAGCATCCCATGCTGTCGATCAGCGTACCGTCAAGATCAAAAACCGCAAATTTATACATATATCAAGCCCACCTTTACATCCGTAACACAATAGTATCATATAATCGGCATAAAATAAAGTAAAAAGTATGTTAATAAAGAAGTAAAATGAGGAACATTTATGTGTTTGCGGCATAAAATAACTAAGAACTAACATACGGAGTGATGGACATGTGCTCGATATGCGGAATGATAGATAGATGTGGTCACGCTGACAAAGAGCTTGTGGCGAAAATGGGGCTTACAATGAAAAACCGGGGACCGGATGCAAGCGAAGGCTTTTCCGACAGCTTTGTGGCGCTGCACCATAACCGGCTTGCGGTCATGGATCCGCAAAACGGCGCGCAGCCGATGTCTGCGACATACGGCGGCAGGGAATATATCATTGTTTATAACGGCGAGATATATAACGCGCCGGAGCTAAAAAGGCGGTTGGAACTTCGCGGCGCGGCTTTCAGAACCGCCTGTGATACCGAAGTTGTGCTCTGGAGCTATATTATTTTCGGTGCTGAGTGTCCAAAGCTTTTAAACGGAATTTTTGCCTTTGCTGTCTACGATGTGTACGGTAAAACGGTGTTTTTTGCGCGTGACAGACTCGGCGTAAAGCCGTTCTTTTACAGCGTAAAGGGTGAAAGGTTTATTTTCGCCTCGGAAATGAAGGCGCTGCTTGCCGATCCAAACATAAGCCGCAAGGTGCCTATGGAGGGGTTGTGGCAGCTTTTGTTTCTGACGCCGGTCACCCTGTCCGGCAGCGGAATATTCAGCGATATAGAGGAGTTAAAACCTGCATATTGCGGAGAGTATAAGCTTGACGGAGGACTGACGCTCCGGGAGTACTGGCGGCTTGAGGCAAAGCCGTGGTCAGGCACCGCAGGGACGGCGGCTGAGGAGGTCTCGGAGCTTATAAGCGACGCGGTCGACCGCCAGACGGTCAGCGATGTGCCGCTTTGTACATTCCTTTCGGGCGGACTTGATTCATCGGTGCTGACGGCATTTGCCGCAAAGAAATACAAGGCATCAGGGGAGAAGCTGTCGACATATTCATTTGAGTACGAGGGCAACAAGGAAAATTTTAAAAAATCACTTTTCCAGCCGCAGGGCGACGACGAATTTGCGGTATATCTTGCCGGGTGGCTCGGAACCGACCATACCGTGCTCACCGCTCCAAACGAAGCTGTTGCAGACTGCCTCATTGATGCGACGCTTAGCCGCGATATACCCGGTCAGGCTGACATAGATTCCTCGCTGCTTTATTTTTGCAAAAGGGTAAAGGAACGTCACACCGTTGCGTTGTCTGGTGAATGTTCGGACGAAATATTCGGCGGATATCCGTGGTTCTACCGTCCTGAAATGCTTTATCGCGATTTCTTCCCGTGGATACACGAGCCTATGGAGCGCATTTCGCTGTTCAGAAAGGATTTTGCGCTGCCGGACGAAGGGTATTCATATTTATCCGGCGAATACAAGAAAATTTTGCAAAATTGTCCCACGCTGCCGACCGACAGCGACTCAATGCGGACGTCAAGAATAGCCACATGCCTTTCGGTGGGGTATTTCATGACCTCACTGCTTGAACGCAAGGACAGGATGAGCATGTACAGCGGACTTGAGGTTCGCGTGCCGTTTTCCGATCACAGGATACTTGAGTATGTCTATAATGTGCCGTGGGAGATAAAATATCATGACGGTGTGGAAAAAGCGCTGCTGAGGAACTCGGTAAACGGGCTTTTGCCTGATAAAATACTTTGGCGCAAAAAAAGCCCGTACCCAAAAACACATTCGCCAAAATACAGGGCGCGGGTTACGGAAATGCTGAAGGAAAGGCTCAAAAGCGGCAGGATAGGTGAGATAATCGACAGGTCGGCGCTCGACGCGGTGCTGAGCGGCGATGACAAGACCTGGTTCGGACAGCTGATGTCAACGCCCCAGCTTATAGCATGGCTCATCCAGTTTGACGAGTGGATGAGCAGGTATGATGTGGTGTTTGAAAGGTAGAAAATGCGTACAAAATTTGCCCGGGGGATGTTTATATCCCCCGAGCAATTAAAATGCAGCAGTATAACAGGTCGGTAAATTTTAGTTTATCTGCGTAATGAAATATTGACAGACATAGGTCGTTCCCTACAAAAATTCAATTAGCCATTTGTTTTTTGTGCACCTATAAACTAAAATTAATTGCTTGATTTGTTGTAAAAGTGGCGGCAGAAGTGGGACCCTTGCCCTACAAAGTGTCAATTGGTTTTTAGGCTGTTTATTAAGGAACGACACTTAAAAGCTCGTTCGGCTTAGTCTGCCGAAAAATAAGATCATGCAGACAAACGAAATCCGTATGCCCTCTGCGGTGATGTGTTTTGGCGTCATCTGCCGGATATGATTTTTTTATACAGCTTGCCGACACCGCAGCTCCAGTAAAGTAACATTCCGAACACGGCGCCAACCGCTGCCTGCAATATCTGATACGGCAGCTTTATTATTGCGTATTCCGGTGTGCTGTAAATAAATGCGCGGCCGAGTGAATATCCCACGACCATTATGACGGCACCGACCGATACGCCGAGTCCCGACGCTGATTTGGGGTGCTTTTTAAGGGCGTGGTGCGAAATAAGAGAGATCACCACAGCCTGCAAGCCATGCGTTACAAGTGAAACGAACATCGGAGCAGGATAGAAAAAGAAATCCCCCAGAAACGCTCCTATGCCACCGACTGCAAAGGCTGCCACCGGATCGAGTATTATCGCGGCAAGGCATATCACAATGTCGTTCAGGTATAAATGTCCGCCGGGGACCGGCACGCCGAATGAACTCATGGCTATATTGAGCGCCATGAACATGGCAGTCGTGCAAAGCCAGATGGCTGCGTTTTTAGTTCTTTTTTCTGCTTTCATATGTTTTTCCTCCCCAAACTCACACTTGCGTTTGATATAAAAAGGTTATATAATATTTTCTGCCGATATTAAATAGGCAGAAACGGAGAAAATTATATAGGCAGATGAGATATTTTATAAACAAAAAAGATCGCCCTGTTTATTTGCAGCTTTATAAGCAGATAAGGGACGATATCGTAAAGGGCGCGTACCCTTATAATTCCAAACTGCCGTCACAGCGTGTGCTTGCTGCCGACACCGGTGTCAGCACCGTGACGGTCGAGCATGCATATGAGCTTCTGTGCGACGAGGGCTATGCACAGCCACACCAAAGAAGCGGCTATAAGGTGATATTCAGGCAGTCAAACGGATTTGCACCGGCTCCGGGGCAGATACCGCAGCCGCCTGTCGGTCATAAGACTTCGGAAAGCCACACGGAGTACCCGGCTTTCCCTGTGTCGACCTTGAGCCGAACCATGCGCAAGGTGCTGTCGGATCATTATGATGTGATACTTGAAAAGTCGCCGAACTGCGGACTGCCGCAGCTGCGCGGCGCCATAAAAAATTATCTTGCGAGAAACCGCGGCGTTTATGTTGAGACCGGACAGATAATTGTAGGCTCAGGCGCGGAATATCTTTACGGACTCATCGTTATGCTGCTCGGCAAGGACAGGGTCTATGCCGTGGAGTCGCCGTCATATGAGGTCATAGAAAAGATATATGCGGCGGCAGGTGTGAGATACGAGCTGCTGCCGCTCGCCGCCGACGGCATAGAAACGGCTGCCCTTTGCTCGTCAAACGCCGATGTCCTGCATACAACGCCCTACCGCAGCTTTCCGAGCGGAGTCACGGCTTCGGCGTCAAAGCGGCATGAATACATAAGCTGGGCAGGAAAAAATGATCGGTTTATCATAGAGTCGGACTACGGCTCTGAGTTTGCCGTTGCGTCGCAGCCCATGGAAACGCTTTTCGCGCTGTCCGACCGGGACAACGTTATATATATGAATACCTTTTCAAAGACCATTTCATCTTCGATGCGCTTCGGATATATGGTGCTGCCGCAAAGACTTTCGGAGCTGTTTTCAAAAAAGCTCGGCTTTTATTCCTGCACCGTTCCGACCTTTGAGCAGTATGTTTTGGCTGAGCTTATAAACAGCGGCAACTTTGAGCGGCACATAAACAGAGTGCGCAGAAAAATGCGCAAAGAACTTGAAAAATAACCGATAACTGCATAAAAAACCTCGCACAGAGAGCTGCACGAGGTTTTTCTTACTTTTTCAGTATATCCTTTATTACTTCTCCGGCGATTATGAGTCCGACGACCGAGGGGACGAAGGAAACCGACCCCGGAATATTGCGCCTTGCGGTGCATGTTCTCGCCGTTCCGGGCGGACAGATGCAATTTTCTCTGCAGCCGGCTGCCGGATCGACGGCAGGAGATATCGGCGGCTCCTTTGAATAGACAACCTTCAGCGACTTTATTCCTCTGCGCCGCAGCTCGTACCGCATGACCTTCGCAAGCGGACAGACCGATGTGTTGTAAATATCCGCTACGGTGAATGCCGTTGGATCCAGCTTGTTTCCGGCACCCATTGAACTGATAACGGGCGTACCGTTAGCCGTGGCGGTCACAACAAGGTCTATTTTCGCCGTGACGGTATCTATCGCGTCTATCACATAGTCGTACTCTGAAAAATCAAATTGATCGCGCGTGTCGGGCATGTAAAAGGTTCTGTAGGTTCTTACCGTGCAGCCCGGATTTATATCCAGCACCCGGTCCTTTGCAACGTCAACTTTGTATTTTCCCACCGTGCTTCTGAGCGCTATTATCTGACGGTTTATGTTTGTAAGGCAGACCTTGTCATCGTCTATAAGGTCAAGCGCGCCGACACCGGAACGTGCCAGCGCCTCGACGGCGTAGCCGCCGACGCCGCCTATACCGAACACTGCCACACGGGCGTCTTTGAGCTTATTAAGGCCTTCGCTGCCGATAATAAGCTCTGTTCTTGAAAACTGATCGGGCATAAATTACCTCCGGCTGTCACTTTCTGTTTTTAAGACGCTTGTCGCAGCTTGTGGCAAGGTGTGTGCCTATGCTCTGGAAAAGCTGCACCATCAGTATCAGGAAAATTACCGCAAATATCATAACAAGGTATTTATATCTGTAGTAGCCGTAGTTAATGGCTATTTTGCCCAGTCCGCCGCCGCCTATAATACCGCTCATCGCGGAGTAGCCAAGCACGGTGGTTATGGCTATTGTGGCGTTTGATATGAGCGACGGAACGCTTTCCGGTATCATGACCTTGACAATTATCTGAAACGGCGAGGCGCCCATGCTGGCGGCAGCCTCGATTATGTTGGGATTTACCTCTCTGATGCTGCTTTCGACAAGACGTGCGATAAAGGGGAACGCCGCTATAACGAGCGGCACGACCGATGCCGGAGTGCCGACAACGGTGCCTATTATCAGTCTTGTAAGCGGAAACACCATTATCATGAGTATCAGAAACGGTACCGACCTTAAAAGATTGATTATCACATTGAGCACATGCAGCACGCCTGAGGGCACGCGCAGTATCTTCTTGTTTTCACCGGCTACTAAAAGTACGCCGAGCGGCAGACCGATGAGTGTCGCAAAAAAAGTTGAGAGCACAGTTACATAAAGGGTCTCCCAGATAGCCAAGGGAAATTCATCGCGCAGCATTTCGAGAGCTTCGGTCACTGCCTCCGCTGAAAATGCATTATTCACCGTCTTTTACCTCCTCAACGATTATATCCTTGATCCTGCCAAGATAGCTGATAGCCCTTGCCGCTTCTTCGCCGCCGCCCGGTATGCCGAGTAGCATGTTGCCGTACGCCTTGTCGCCTATGCTTTTGGTCGATGCCGAAAGTATGCTGGCGGCAATGCCCTCGTCTATCGCCATCTGGGCGATCAAAGGAGTTTTGGTGGCAATAGCCCCGTTGAAAACGACGCGTATGACCGTCCCATTATCCTTTGTCACCGCAGGGCTGTCAAAGCCGTCCGGGTAGACCAGCCGCTTGGCGGCAAGTGACTGCGGCGCTGCAAATACATCGGCAACGGCGCCCTCCTCTACCACAGTGCCCTTATCAAGTATCGCGACACGGGTGCATATCTGCTCGACAACACTCATCTGATGGGTGATTATTATGACGGTTATGCCAAGCTTTTCATGAATGTCGCGTATAAGCGACAGTATCGACTGCGTGGTCTGCGGATCGAGAGCGCTTGTCGCCTCGTCGCAAAGCAGTATTTTCGGATGGGTAGCAAGCGCACGGGCAATGGCTACACGCTGCTGCTGACCGCCCGAAAGCTGAGCCGGATAGCTGTTGAGCTTATCACCCAGTCCGACCGTTTCAAGCAGCTCTGCCGCCCTTTTCTTTGCCTCGGACTTCGGGGCGCCTGCAAGCTCCATGGGAAAGCAGACGTTTTTGAGGCAGCTGCGCTGCATGAGCAGGTTGAAGCCCTGAAATATCATGGTAATATTGCGGCGCTCGTAGCGCAGCTCCTTTTCGGAAAGCGACGCCATATCGCGCCCGTCTATCACAACGCTGCCGGACGTGGGTCTTTCCAACATGTTTATGCAGCGCACCAGTGTGCTTTTTCCGGCGCCGCTCATGCCGATTATGCCGTAGATTTCGCCGTCGGGTATCGTGATGCTGATGTCCTTTAAAGCCTCAACGCTGCCGTCCGCCGTGCCGAAGGTCTTGGTAAGATTTTTTATTTCGATCATATGCTTCTCCAACCGAATTAACGCTGTCCGCCTGTTTTCAGCGGACAGCGTTAAGTTCATTCAATTTATTTGTTGTCTTTATTTGAGTGCGTCAAGCGATGACTGCTTTCCGCCGTAGAGACCCATCGGCTCAACGTGTATAGCGGCGACCGACACGACCTTTGTGCCGTTCTGCTTGTTGAAGTCCTCAAGGTAGGGAAGGTGCTGGAAGTAGTTTGCATCGACCTCACCACTGTCAACGACCTTGTTGGGCTGGACGTAATCGGTGAACTCCTTAATGTCAAGGGTGATGTCCTTCTCGGCAAGTATCTCTCTTGCAACAGCCAGAATCTCGGCGTGCGGTGTCGGCGAAGCGGCAACACTGACTGTAGTACCCTTGAGCTTATCGTAATCTACCGATGAGTCAAATCCGTCGCCGGGATTTGAAACGGTGCTGACCACAGCGCCGTCGTATTTCTCGGTGATGAAATCCGCGACCTTCTTGCTTTCAAGTGCTGCTTTGAGCGCCTTGATCTTGTCGGTGTTCTCATTGCCTTCCTTGACGGCTAAAATGTTGCTGTATGCCGAGGATGAGCCTTCGATGGCAAGCGAGTCCTTAACGGGATTGAGTCCTGCCGAAATTGCGTAGTTTGAATTGATTATAGCGTAGTCGCAATCCTTGAGCGCGTTGGGAACCTGTGCGGCTTCAACCTCCTGGAACTTGATGTTCTTGGGGTTGTCCTTGATATCCTTGACGGTGGCAGTGATGCCGGCACCCTCTTTAAGGGTGATGTATCCCTTTGACTCAAGCAGGAGCAGTGCGCGTGCCTCGTTGGTGGCGTCGCTCGGAACGGCTATGGTCAGTCTGTTGCTGCTTCCGCATCCGGCAAGTGCCAGAACTGCGAGTGCTGCTGAAAGTACAAGTGCAAGTATCTTTTTCATTTTTATCATTACCTTTCGAAATTTATCTGTTTATTGTTTACCGGATCATCTTTCACATGCGACACATTCGGAAACAAAAACATGGCAGGCGACAGCCGCCTTTAATGTATTTATATTGCTGTCCCGTTTTCACAGCGGCTCATCTCCTTTCGTTTCGTTGAGTGAAGTATACTACATCTGCATTCATTTGTCCAATACTTGATTAGAATAGTAGGTTATAAGAAAAACTTATAACTCGGTGGCTTTGCACCTGCCGAGATAGTCCTTGATTTTTTCGATGTAGAGGCTGCCTATGCTGCTCATGACCTGATTTTTGCGCGTTATATAGCCTATCTCCATAATTCCGCCGGGGTCGTCGCCGCTGTATGGCACAGCGCGGTAGTCGTCGCCGTTTAATTCCTCGCATATGATGCCGGAGCACAGCGTAAAGCCGTTCAGTCCAACCATGAGGTTGAGCATGGTTGCGCGGTCGTTGGCTTTTATGGTCTGCGGAAATTCGTTTCTTGCGAATATTTCCTCCGCGAAATAGAAGGAGCTGCCGTCGCCCTGTTCAAACGAAAGGCAGGGGTAGTCGTTCAGTTCCTCGGGCGAAATGCTGGCGTTATCAGCCAACGGATGCCCTTTCCAGAGGTAGACATACACCCGGCAGTCTATCAGCCTGTGAAATTCAAGATCATTTGAGGCAAGGATTCTCGTTATGACGCTGCGGTTAAAGTCGCTTAAATACAGCAGTCCTATCTCACTGCGCTGGGTTCTTACGTCGTCTATGACCTCGCGCGTTTTGGTCTCGCGCACGGCAAATTCGTATTTTTCGGGGTCGAAGTCCTTTACCGTTTCGACAAACGCCCTGACCGCGAAGGAATAATGCTGGGTCGAGACGCCGAACTTGCGCTTTAAATTGCCGCCCGGTCCGTATTTTTCGGCAAGGGTCTCGTACTGGTGATATAGCTGACGCGCAAGGGTCATAAATTCCTCACCGTCGACTGTCAGCGAAACGCCCCTGCCGCTGCGGTGAAATATAGTTATTCCAAGCTCCTTTTCAAGCTCCTTTACGGCACCGGTCAGCGACGGCTGGGTGACGTAAAGCTGCTCCGCCGCCTTGTTCATGGAGCCGGTCTCGGAAATAACTATGCAGTAATGAAGCTGCTGAAGTGTCATAAGGTCACGTCCTTTGCTTTGATTCCGTTTTAACAGGCATTTATCATAAACAATATAACATTTTTTATAAAGACTTTCAAGCCTATGCAAAACGCCGCTTGTAATGACCCTCAAAGCCGCTCTGCTTTTGTCTGCCGGGCTCTAATAATCAACTTGCTTTTATGTGTCCTATAGTGTTATAATTAATTGGCATGATTTACATATGGGAGGTAAATATACATGCTCAAACGCTTCTTAGCTTACTATAAGCCTCATAAACTTATATTCACACTTGATATGCTTGCGTCATTCGCGGTCGCGGCAATAGGTATACTTTACCCCATAGTTACGCGCAAAATGCTGGGCGAGCTTATCCCCGAGCGCAATTATTCCATGATAATAGCCTTCGGCACAGGACTTCTTGTGATATACGTCATCCGTATGCTGCTCAATTATTTTATTCAGTATAAAGGGCACGTCATGGGCGTCAAAATGCAGGCACAGATGCGAAGCGAAATGTTCAGGCATCTTGAAACACTGCCATACAGCTTTTTTGATAATCATGAGACCGGCAAAATAATGTCGCGCATGACCAGCGACCTTATGGACGTCAGCGAGCTGGCGCATCACGGACCGGAAAACATAATAGTATCGTCGATATCGCTCGTGACGTCGTTTATATATCTTGCAACCATAAATATCTGGCTGACTCTTATAATCTTCACATGCATACCGTTTCTGGCTGTCATTTCGTCGACCTTAAGGAAAAAGATGCATGACGCTTTTTTAGACAGCCGCAAAGCTACCGCAAGAATAAACGCCTCGCTTGAAAACAGCATTTCGGGTATCCGCACCACCAAGGCGTTCACTAATTCCGCCGCCGAGGAGGAAAAGTTCGAGGAGAGCAACAAGGAGTTTGTTTCAGCAAGAAGCAGGGCGTACGACGCCATGGGGCGCTTTTTCTCATCGACCAAATTCGTGACCGATGTGCTTAATGTCGTCGTGCTGATAGCAGGCGGTCTGTTCCTTTATAAGGGTACCATAGATTTTGCCGATTATTCCGCCTTTTTTGTCTCTATCAGCCTGTTTTTAAATCCGCTTAATACACTTATTAACTTTGTCGAGCAGTATCAGGACGGCGTTACCGGCTTTTCAAGATTTTTGGAGATCATGGACACACCGCCTGAGCATGACACCGACGGTGCCGAAAGCGTGGACAGACTGTCGGGCGGCATCACATTTAAGGATGTTTCCTATGGGTACGATGAGACAAGCGAGGTCTTGAAGCATATCGATCTGAATATTAAGGACGGCGAGACCTTCGCGCTGGTCGGACCGTCAGGCGGCGGCAAGACCACCATATGCCACCTGATACCGAGGTTTTACACGCTTAAAAACGGCGAGATAGATATAGGCGGCAGAAATATAGACACCGTGACATTGGAGTCATTAAGGCGCAACATAGGTATAGTCCAGCAGGACGTTTACCTGTTCAATTCCAGCATGAGGGATAATATCCTCTACGGTCGTCCCGATGCCACGGAGGAAGAAATAATTGCCGCAGCGAAACGCGCCAACATACATGATTATATAATGTCGCTGCCAAACGGTTACGATACGGTGGTGGGTGAGCGCGGCGTTAGGCTTTCGGGCGGTCAGAAGCAGCGCCTTGCAATAGCAAGGGTGTTTTTAAAGGATCCGCCTATACTTATACTCGACGAAGCGACCAGCGCGCTCGATAACACGACCGAAATACTTATACAACGGTCTTTGGAGGAGCTTTGCCACGGCAGAACGACTGTAGTTGTGGCGCACAGGCTCTCAACCGTCAAGAACGCCGATCATATTGCTGTGATTTCGTCGGGCAGCGTTGCCGAGGAGGGTACGCATGACGAGCTTATAGCCAGAAACGGTATATACGCCGAGCTGTATTCGCTGCAGTTCAAGGGCACGGGTACGACCGATAAGATAAAAATGTGAGATCTTTTGCCGGCATTTCTGTTGACAAACCGGCTGGTTTATGTATAATTATAGATATATATTGCAAGGTGTATAAAAGTCCGCGTCAGGGGAATGATAATAATGGCACCAAAGATCAAATTCACAAGAAAGCAGATGACCGAAGCGGCTTTAAGGGTTGTGCAGAAAGGCGGCGCCGTGGCGCTGACTGCAAAGTCGATGGCAAAGGAGCTCGGCACGTCTACGCAGCCGATATTCACATGCTTCGGCACGATGGACAGCCTTAAGGGTGAGGTTATTTCGGCGGCTGAGGAAATATTTGAGCGGTATGTAAGAAAGGGACTGTCCGAAAGGATCCCGTTTTTAGGGTACGGTATGCAGTATATTGCCTTTGCGGCGGACGAGCCTGAGCTTTACAGGCTGCTGTTTTTGTCACCGGATGAAAGGAGTGCCGATCCTTTGTTAACGGTGCACAGGTCGATGGCTGAGGTGCGCCCGTCGATCATGAAAATATACGGCATGACCGAAGCGGAGGCAGACCGGTATTTCAGTGATATGTGGCTTGTGGTTCACAGCATAGCCACCCTTACCGTGACCGGCAGATACCCTTATTCAAAAGCAAAGATCGGTGAGGTGCTGACGGGATTCAGTCTCAGTATATGCAGGTCGATAAAAGATATACCCGGCTTTGTAAGCGGCAAAATCGACCGCGACAGTGAATTTGAAAAGCTTATAAAATAAAAACCTCCCGAAGCTCTGTAACGCTTCGGGAGGTTTTATCATTGCTCCCCGCCTTCAAACTCATAATACTTTCGGTTGTAGACCCCGACTATTCTTTTCTTTGCAAGCACAAGATAATACGGATCCCCAGCCTCTATTTTAAAAGGAGGATCTTCCTCCAGGATCCATGCCCGTTCTGGCAGACCCGCGCCCCGGCACGGATAGTATCTGCCGTATTTTCTGAAGCGCATGATCCGGCATGTACAATTTGTACAGTGTATTTTATCACCGTCGAAAAAGCCGCAGCGGTACTTGCTGTAGATATCTGCCGATTTCACATTGTCGGTCACAACGGTAAATCCTTTACGCAGCAGGCGCACGATAACAACAGTCGCGACAGTAGTCTTATACACCGCGACGGCGACTGCCGCAATACAAACTGCCCATGCCAGCGCCGACAAAGCGCGGAGGAACCACACCTGCAATTCCGGTGAAAACGGTGAGGGTGTGATAATAACGAGCAATACCGGCACGGCGGCTACGGCGACGAAAAAAAGAGCGTTAAAAAGGCGCAAACGCATCGTCTTGTTGCAGTCGGCAGAGATCCTTTGTTCCGTCAGAATTTCCTTGTTCATACAGCACCACATTTTTAAAAGTATATATTAATTATACAATATAATTTACCAAAACGCAAATATGATAAAAACATGTACCGGACTATATGAACGACATTTTAAATTTAAGGCTGTTCGATAATAAACATAAAAACTGATTTGCACATCGTGGGGCACCTGCCATACAAGCGCTGAATTGGAATTTTCGCATTTAATACCTCTAAACTAAAATTCACCAATACATATATACATAATACTAAACGGCCGGCAGGGGATATTCCTGCCGGTCTGTTTTATGCCGGAAATCATACCGATCATTTGTCAAGATGAACGTCGAGCTGTGGGAACGGTATGGAAATACCGTTTTCATCAAACGTTTTCTTGACCTGTTCGTTCATGTCAAAGTAAACGGTCCAGTAATCCTCTGTTTTGCACCACACGGTGGAAAATATGTCTATGCTGCTGTCCCCGTGCTTTGTTATGCGCGCGCTTGGGGCAGGATCTTTAAGAATAAGCGGATTGGAGGCGGCAACCTCACGGATCAGACCTGCTGCCTTTTCAAAGTCATCGGAATACGATATCGAAAAGGTCAGATCGACACGGCGCGTGGGCTTTTCCGAGTAGTTAACGATCTCGCTTGACGAGAGCTTGCCGTTCGGAAGATATACAACCTTGTTGTCATAGGTGCGTATTTTCGTGTTGCATATAAAAATATCCTCGACAGTGCCCTCATAGCCGTTTGCCGATATAAAATCGCCGTCGCAAAACGGGCGCGTAAGCAGCAGAAGTATGCCGCCGGCAAGGTTCGACAGCGTGCCGTTTACGGCAAGGCCGACGCCGACGCCGAGAGAGGCGATAAGTGCGGAAACCGCTGAGGTATCTATGCCGAGATAACCGATAAGCGCCAGTACGACAAGTATCTTCAGACCTGTTTTTGCCACATACGACAGCGTACGATAGACCGTGTGGTCAATTTTTTTGCCGTTTTTCTTTTGGAAATCGAGTGATTTTTTCTCTATAGATTTGCTTATTTTATTGATCACCAAAAAGGAGATAATAAGAATTATCACGGCAATGACAATTTTTATACCGACATTCGTAACCCAGCTCTGGAGCGATGAAAGAAAAGCTTCAAGGTTCATATATTTACCTCCGCTATCAAAAAGTATACTGATCATAATATAATTTTAAACGTCAATTTTATGACTGTCAATAGTCCGGCTATGAAAAAAAGCACCTGCGCTGCAAGTGCTTTTGGTGACCCGGACGAGAATCGAACTCGTGTTACCGCCGTGAAAGGGCGGTGTCTTAGCCGCTTGACCACCGGGCCGGGTAATCCGCGTCCCGGTACACCGGAACGCGGATAATTATGGTAGCGGTAATTGGACTTGAACCAACGACAAATCGGGTATGAACCGAGTGCTCTAGCCAACTGAGCTATACCGCCATAAACATCGCTCACGCGACTTTGCTATTATAATACCTATTGTAAGGTTTTGTCAAGTGATTTTTGAAAAAAGTGTCCAAAAAGGCGATGAAATTTTATTTTTTACTTTCCGGTAAGACACAGATAACCCGACGTATATCTGTTTCCGTCGGGTTGGCATGGGTTATTCCTCCATCTGTTTGCCCAAAAAGGCAGCTGCGACACGGGTCAGCTTTATATCGGTTTCGTCAGGCAGTGCGCCGGTGTCGGAGAGCAGCAGCACCACGGCACCGCTTAAATCTCCGGAGCTTATGATAGGCACTGCGACTGCCGCTTTGCGGTCAAATCCTTCAAGCGCTGCGATGGGCTTTTTCTTAGGATCGTCGTATACAAAGGACGAGCGCGATTCTATCAGTTCTTCAAGTGCCGGTGAAACACGCCTTTCAAGCACCTCGCGCCTTGTTACGCCTGCCGCTGCCACGCAGTGGTCGCGGTCGCAGATTATGACCGGGCTGTTGGTATGCTTTATCATGGCTTCGGCATATTGTGCGGCGGTTGAGGACAGTTCTCCTATTGGCGAATACTTTTTAAAAATGACCTCGCCGTCACCGGCAGTATATATCTCCAACGGGTCGCCGTCGCGGATACGCAGCACGCGGCGTATTTCCTTTGGAATTACCACTCTGCCGAGGTCGTCTATTCTTCTGACTATTCCTGTTGCTTTCATATATTTAAGCTCCTTTTACGTTAAATTGTAATGCTATTATCTGTTATTTCAGAAGAATTATACCGATCGATTTTTATTTGCCGTACATTTTTAAATCGCGCTGTGCGCGGCAATAATATTTTGACTGCTTTTGCCGGGCGCATGCTGTTTGCGGGAAAATTAAAGCCGGTGCAGATTTTTGGACTTACAGCCGGAGTACTGTCGGTGCTGTACTGCGGCGATTACAGCGGTGCAGATGAGGCATGCCTGACCCTTGGCAGGGAAGCAAAGGCGCACGGTTTAAAGCCTGCCGCCGCGCCGAGGGCACTTGGCATCGTTGCTCCGTATACCGGTCGTGAAATCGAAACCAAACGTTACTGTTCAAGGTTTGTTCTTCCGGTGGAAGATTAGTATATAGCTTATGCATATATGCAGTAATGACCTCCGGTCAGACCGAAGGTCATTTGAGCGTGTCGAAAAATTCGACACGCTTTTGGACGGGAATGCCGCTCGCTCGAAAATCAAAGATTTTCGGACTGCGCTCTATCCCCGCCAATACCACCCCAGTGTCCTTGAAAAACCGCTATATTCTGCGGTTTTTCGCTTACAAGGTGTTTTTTCGCCGCGCATGTCAGCGGAAAAACAGAAAATGCAGTATAACCGACGAAAGAGTAGACTTTGAGGTTTATCGACAGACTGTAATGACCTCCGGTCAGACCGAAGGTCATTTTTTCGTCTCTTCTTCTACTGCCTTGCGGATGTTCCAGCCATTGGCATCAAGCAGTTTTTCCGAGTTTTCGGCATCACTTCCGGCTATTTCACTGACAATGCCTATCATCCTCAGCTTTAGCTTGCGGTTGCCGGGTCTTAGATTTATCATAAGATTTTCATACACCTTGCCTGTTTTCACCATGGCTGCGGTCGAGATCATATTGAGCACAAGCTTCTGAGCCGTACCGCTCTTCATTCTTGTTGAACCGGTTATGACCTCGGCTCCGGTGTCGACCACTATGTGGAGCTTTGCGGCATGCTCTATCGGGGTGTCGCTGTTGCTTGAAATACTGACGCTGCACGCTCCGACGCTGTTGGCGTACAAAAGCGCGCCCACAACATAATCCGCACCGCCCGACGCCGAAATGCCTATAACTATATCCTTTTCATTGAGACCGTAACGGGCTATATCCTCTCTGCCGGCTTCTGCATTGTCCTCCTCGGCTTCGGCAGCCATAGTCATGCATTTTGCGCCGCCGGCGATAATGCCTATAACCCTGTCCTTTTCCACACCGAAGGTGGGCGGACACTCGGCAGCGTCCATTACTCCTATGCGTCCCGACGTTCCGGCACCGACATAAAATATCCTTCCGCCCTTTTCAAGGCTGGCGGCTGCCGCATCACATACCGCGGCTATTGCCGGGAGCGCCTCATCGACGGCGTTTACCGATTTTTTATTTTCCTCGTTTATGAGTTTTACCATCGATAGGGTATCCATTTTGTCTATGTGCATTGAGTTTTCGTTTCTCATTTCGGTCTTAAGCATATTTTAACCTCTATTTCATGATATAGTACAGTACATATTCGTTGTCTCTTGCCGTACCGTACTGCGAATTTCTTAAGTTATCAAAGGATATATCGAGCGGTCGTCTTTCCCTTATCTCGGTAATGCCGAATTCCTTTACGCCGCTGTACAAAAGGTCGATAAGACGGCTGCGCTCCAGGTCGCAAAGCGGCATTCTTGCTGCCTTCATAAACAGCACCGTAAGGTATTCCTTTCTTAAATACCACCGGCTTTTTTCGCTCTTTACCACAGAAAGCGCCTCAGAAAACAATTCCTCGGCTCTTTTTACAAGCTCATCGGTGATATAGTCCGCATCCGTGTTCTGATACAGTCTCAAACGCCTGCCGTCTACGGCTTCACAAAGCATATCCACATATTCCTTCATAAACGGGTAACATTCCCTGCCGTACACACCGATTAAAAATTCGTCGATCAACCGGTTTTCGTCGCGGTTGGGATCCCAAAGAAGCCTTGCCGCAAGATAGCTTTCGAGATCGGCAAGACCTGCCGCTTCGCCGTATGAAAAGTTGCCCTGCTGCAAAACGCCGGCAACATTGTAAGTCTTGTAAAGACGCAGATTGCGCGGCATGGTGCGGTAATTCGGGAAGGGGAGGAGGTAGTTGCTGAAATTGCAGGCATAGTCCCATATATAAAGGTGACGGCTCATGGCTCCCCAGTCCGAAATGTTTTTTACAAAGCCTGCTGCGTCCGAAGCAGGGTCAAGGGCTGCCTGCTTATCCATAGGCATACCCCAGCTGCATTCGATATTGCAGAGCCTTACTATTACATTATCCGCCACCTTCATGCCGATAGGTGCCTTTTTCGTATATTGATAGGCAAAGGTGTGCAGCAGCACATCGGGAAATTCATCTTTTATGTCGTAAGCCAGGCGGTTGACAAAATCAATGACGCTTGCAGCCGGCGTGCCGTAGCGGTCGTCAAGCCGCCTGCAGTTTTCGCATGTGCAGTAGTTCAGCCAATCGTTCTGTGCGACCGAAAAGACTTTGCAGGTCGGATTTTCCGTGATCCATTTTCTCAAGGTCCTGCGTGCGATTTTAAAAACGTCACCGTTGCTGAGGCATAGCTGCGTGTCCTCCTTGAGCCGTTTGCCGTCTGCCAGCGAAAAATACTCCGGATGCTCGTCATAGTACTCTTCAGGCGGCACAAGCTCATTAAAGGAATGATGAAAATTGAAGAACTTGAGCTTTCCGCCCTTTTCCGCAGGAATGGGTGCTAAGTTGGAATTAAGCCCGTTTTTGATGCAGAAATCGGGATCGAACGCCTGCCTGAAATAGACTTCCCTATATTCAAACGCCGGCTCGGACGATATCGATATATCCTCCACGGCGATCCGGTCAAGGCAGTCAAAGGTTTCAACATCCTTGGTAAAGCACTTGAAGCCTATGTATCTTTCGAGAAATGAGTACACGCCGTAGACTGTGCCTCTCGGTGTTTTTCCGGCTATTATGATATCCTCACCGGCGGTCTTTATTACAAATCCGTCGTCCTTAATGTCCCCTGTGTCGGCCGTAATGCCGCGAACACCGCTGCCGATAAGTATTTCGGGCGAACGCTTTGGGCAGCGAATGACATCTGAAAACATAGGCACCAAAACACCGGTGGCTTTATAAAGATATTCATAAAGCACCGACGCCGCGTATATTTCGGCGTCATGCGGCACACGGCTTGTCACAATGTGATACCGGCTTTTTCCGCCGTCGATAATTACCCGTTCCATGTCAGCATTTCCTTTCTTTTTTCTCACACAGTATTCTGCGAGCCATTTTAAGAGCGCCCTCGACCGGTTCACCTTCTATTTTTGAAAGAGTGCACGAAACGCCGTTGAGACAGCCCTTCAGAAGCGGAAATAAAATGTCGCTTTTGTTGGCGATCCCGCCTGAAAACAGGACGGGCACCGGCGACGGATCGTCCTCTGTACCGAGCACTGCCGCAGCGGTCCTTATTTTTTCTGCCGCAAACTCCATGTTTTTTTGGAGTATCTTAAATGCTGTCTTGTCGCCGTCATTAGCTGCCGTAAATACAATGTCGGCAAATTCGGCTATGTATTTTTTACCGCCTTTATAAAACGCTGCCACATGCCTGTCGACCGGCTCGCCGAGCCTCGCCTCAAGCATACTCTCAAGAACGGTCTTTTCACCGCTGCCGTCTATTGAGCAAAGCGCCGCCGTAACGGCGTCCCTTCCTATTGTATATCCGCTGCCGCCCTCGTCAAAAAACTGACCCCAGCCCGAAATACGCTTTCTTTTTTCTCCGTCGACCGCGTAGACTATAAATCCGGTGCCCATTATGACAAGTATGCATTTTTTGCTCTGCACCAAAGCCAGAAGGTTTTCTATATCACTGCCGTTGCCGTATGCGTAAAATCCGAATTTTCCGAAAAATGAGTTCAGTACCTGCGCGTTGTCTCCGGTAAGTCCGCCGCCCGAAAGTCCGGCAAATATTGTTATTTTTGAATATGGGATGCCGTCGCATATTTCGGCTATTCCGCCTTTAAGCAGCGCCTTGGCGCGTTCCATCCCGATGTCATTCGGGTTGCAGGGGCCTTTGTATAGCTTGTTTATTACCGCGCCGTTTTCGTCGGTCAGCAAAAAGGCGGTTTTTGTGCCGCCGCCGTCTATGCCCAAAATAAATCCGGTGGAAATCTTTTCATATACCATGTCATCCAAAGACACACCGAACAGTTCGCATAATTGCAGTAAAATATCCACAGTGGGCAGTCCGCTGCCGCTTTCCCATTTGCTGACCGATTTTTCGGTGTAGCCGATTTTTTCGGCAAGCTGCCGCTGCGTCATGCCGCCGTGCGTACGGTAATGCTTTAAATTAGCGCTGAAATTTATCTGCCTTTTCATGCCCTCCGCCCCTTACATCTTTATTATAGCGCAGCCCACGCTTTTATCAATAGAAAAATGAATAGACATTACACGCTGACTCTACTGTGAGTAGAGTCAGATGGGTGGAAATGGAAAATGTCGTATTCCGGCAGATCAATGCATTATGCAACAACACATCCGGTTTTTGATCTGATTGGTTTAAATTTTAGTTTATAGGTGAATGGTATTCGTATAATTAATTGATAGACGTAGGGAACGAGCCTCGAGTGTCGTTCCTTAAAACCTAATGAAACCGCGCGGAACGACACTCGAGGCTCGTTCCCTACAAATGCACAATTTGATTTTCGGTTTCTTATGCCTATAAACTAAAATTTAACGGTCCGGGATTTATTAAAAAGGTGGCGGAAATTTACATTTCCGCCACCCTGTACTTTTTAGGCGCTGCCGTCAGCCGCGCACATGCCTTTATTAAAATTACTCCTCGCCTATTTTTTTGATATGAGGGCATAAGAGCGCCTCACTGCGGATGACCGGGGCTGCCCAATATACCGCGTTGCGGATGATGGTCCTAACATTTTTGTCGTAGAAGGTCGGGAACGACTCGTGACCCGGCTGGAAATAGAAGATCCTGCCGTTTTCACGGTGGAATGTGCAGCCCGAACGGAAGAGTTCGCCGCCTTCATACCAGCCCATAAAGACCACTTCATCGGGATTAGGTATGGCGAAGGGTTCGGCGTACGTCTCCTCATGCGGAAGCTCAAAATACCTGCCGATGCCTTTAGCTATCGGATGAGCCGGATTAATTGTCCATATACGTTCGAGATCGCCGTTCTCGCGCCACGAAAGGTTGCATGTAGTGCCGAGCAGATAGCGGAACGGCTTTGAATGATGGCCTGAATGAAGGAATATGATGCCCATTCCCTTGAGCACCGCTTCCTTTACTCTCAGGGCTATCTCGTCCGGCACAAGATCATGATGCATATGACCCCACCATATCATGACATCGGTGCTGTCCACAACCTCTTTGGTCAGACCGCATTCCGGCTCGTCGAGGGTCGCGGTGCGCACCTCAATGTCATCGGACTGCAAAAAGTCGGCTATGACCTTGTGCATGCCGTCGGGGTAGATAGCCTTTACCTTGTCGCTTGACTTTTCGTGGCGGAATTCATTCCATACAGTAACTCTTATCATATGTAACACTCCTTTAAGTTTTAGAGCCTAACCTCTTTGCCTGTTCTTGCCGATTCGTATATAGCCTCAAGTATGCGGATCATGTTGATCCCCTGATCCGGCACGAACATAGGCTCTGCGCCGTTCAGTATGACGTCCGCAAAATGACGCAGGTTGGCTTCGTGTATCTGTGTGCCGCTGCGATTGTCTATGTTCGGCAGCAGGTCTACCGTTTTGCCGTATTCCTCACTGTAAATGGCGAGGTTCTGAGTGGCTGATGTCCATTTGGCACCGGACTTTGTGCCTCTCAGTTCAAAATAGCGTTCCTCTTTTTCAATGTTGGACGCCCATGAAAACTCAATGGACAGCGAAGCACCGTTGTCAAAACGTATGAAGCCGGTCGCAAGATCCTCAACGTCAAATGTACCGTCAGCCATTTTTTCGCCGAAGGTTGAATTGACCGAGTCCGAAACGTCGTTGTCGGCAAATTTCGTATATGTGCAGCCTGTGACCGACACCGGCTTCGGGCTGCCCATAAGCCACATCGTCAGGTCTATCATATGTACTCCGAGATCGATAAGCGGACCGCCGCCCGACTGAGCCTTTGTGGTGAACCAGCCGCCCTTGCCGGGGATACCGCGGCGTCTTTGCCAGCCGCAGCGCGCGGCATATATTTCACCCATTTTGCCGTCGTTTATGTACTTTTTCATGAATGTGCTGACCTGCATATAACGGTTGTTTCTCATGACCATAAGTACCTTGCCGTTCTTTTCGGCGGCAGCCTTCATCTTTTCGGCTTCGGCGACGCTTATGGCGTCCGGCTTTTCACAGAAAACATGAAGTCCGTGATCGAGTGCCTCAACGGCAATGGTAGAATGAAGGTAGTTTGGCGTGCAGATATCAACTGCGTCAAGTCCCGGCATGTTTATAAGGTCAAGGTAGTTTTCAAAAACCTTGTCTATGCCGTATTTTACTGCAAGAGCTTTTGCTTTTTCCGGCTTTACATCGCAGACGGCGACTACCTCGGCATTGTCCATACGGGCATAGCCGGGCATGTGGCAGCTCGAGGCGATATTTCCGGCGCCTATAAGTCCGATTTTAAGCTTTTTGTCCATAAGTATCCCTTCCTCTAAGCCGTTGTGTTTTTTGAATTTCCGGCTTAAATTCCAAGAAAAGTCTACCACAAAGGAATACATTATGCTATAATACCCTTGTCTTAAAATATCAATATTTTTACATGAGGCGATAAAATGGACGCTCCGTTTGATGAGGGAATAAAAAAGCAAAACGATCTGCCGCTGCCGGTGCAGTGCCTTATAATGCCCCTTACCACTATGCTTCCAAAGTGGGGAAGGCTCCATTATCACGATTATATAGAGCTGCTTTACACCGTAAAGGGCAACGTTTCGGTCAATGTCTGCGGCAAGGAATATCTCATGACCGAAAACACGGCGGTTATTATAAATTCCGGCGAACCGCACTGCACGGCAGGGGATGGAGACAGAACGCTGCTTTGTATCAAATTTTTGCCACAGGTGCTGTTTTCCTCGGAACAGACTGTCACCGGGCTTGAATATCTTATACCTTATATATTTGAAAATTTCGGCCATAAGCGTTTCTTTGAAAAGGAGCTTCTGGAATGTGCCGGACTGCATAAGGTCTTTTCGGAAATATATGACGAGCACAGCGAGAAAAGGTTTGGTTACGAGCTTGCCATACGCGCCTACGTTATGCATATTTTCTCATGGATAATAAGGTATTGGCATGACATAGCAGGTGAGATATCGGTGCCGTCATCGGGGTCGCCAGCTGCCGCGATCATCAGAAAGGCGAGGGAATATACCGACAGCTTTTACGGCGAGGCGACGCTCGAGAGCGCAGCCGAATGGTGTGGGTTGAGCTACAGCTATTTTTCACGGCTGTTTTCGTCATATATGCATATGGGATATTCAGATTACCTTAACCGCGTCAGGGTGAATGAGTCGGTAAGGCTCCTCGCCACCACCGACATTACCGTTACCGAAATCGCAATGGCGGTCGGCTTTTCTTCGACAAGCTATTACATCAGCGTGTTTAAAAGCCTCAAGGGCATATCGCCGGGGAGCTTCAGAAAAAAGCTCAGATATACTTAAATTTTCCCGTAAAAACATTCGGTTATATAAGGATATTGCACCATGCCGCTTTCGGCATGGCTTTCGAACAGTTCTTTAAGTGCCTTCTCATAACCGGCTTTTTCGGCACCGCCGGTCGGCGCATATGACGATGAAAAATTTCTCATAATAAACGTGTCAAGGTCATATGCAAGATTGTTTTTAAGGGTCAGACGTTTAAAGTCTGCGCCAAGTGACCCGAAGAAATTACCGACAACGCCGGGATTCTTTCTCGAAAATCCGGTTTTTTCACCAAGGGTTCCAAAGCCGCTGCAGTATACTTTATTAAGCCCGTAGTTTTCCTTTATAAGCGGATCATCCTCATCCCTTATGTTCCAGACCAGCACTACTGCTCCGGCAGGCTTTAAGATCCTTTTACATTCTTCGGAAAAAGCGGCTTTATTAAACCAGTGGAATGCCTTGGCTGCGGTGACGCAGTCAATGCTTACTGCGTCAAGCCCGGTGTTTTCTGCACTGCCGTTTATCACCTTTACGTTTTTGCGGACTTTAAGTATCTTTCGGCGTAGTTTCTCATGTCGCCGTTCGGCTCAACGGAAAAAACAGAGCCTGCAAGCCGTGCAAGCTGCAATGAAAAAGCACCTGTCCCGGCACCGATATCGGCAACGGTGCTTTCCGGAGCTATTATGTTTTCCTCTGACAGGGCATTTAACAGCTCATCCGGATACGACGGTCTTGCCGCCGAATACGCCGCACCCTTTTTTGTCAAATCTGTTTTCGTTAATTTTCTCTTACACTTTTAATATTTCGTCAAAATCCGTTTCCGGGAACGGGATGAAATCACCGACGCCCTCATGTTCGGTTATTATCTTCTCCATGAACACCATGTCGTACCATGTGCCGAATTTAAGGCCGCATTTGTGAAATTTTCCGACCTCTTTATAGCCTATATGTGTATGAAAGCCAATGCTGTTGTTGTCAAGATGCTCGTCCGGCGTTTTTGTGCCGGCTATGCAGGCGTACATGTTTGTTATATTCTGAGCTTTGCTTATTGCCTCGATTCTTTCGTAAAGCAGCTTTCCTATACCGCCGTGACGGCAGCTTTTGTCTATATATATCGAAGTCTCGACCGAGTGGCTGTATGCCGCACGCGCCTTGAAGGCTCCGGTGTAGGCGTAGCCTACCGGTTGTCCGTTTGCCTCGGCTACTATATATGGGTATTTTTTGAGCGTGTTTTCAATGCGTTTTCTGAATTCCGCTACGCCCGGCACCGAATACTCAAAGGTTATTGCAGTTTCCTTTATATAAGGAGCATAAATTTCAAGCAGTGCTTCTGCGTCATCAGGGATAGCAATTCTTAATATTACATCATTTTTCATACATATCACCCTTTTTGACCATTATAAAGCAAACGGGCGGTATCTTCAATAATATATATCGCAAAAAAATTCAAAAAATATTGTTTTCCCTCTTTTATAAACCGACATAATGTGATATTATTAACGGGTGGAATGATGTACATTCTTAAAAATCAAATAGTTTTGCGGAGGAACGGTAAAATGTCGACATTAACCATTAAACACATGCCGTACGGCGATATGGCTATAATTGCCATGCGCGGATGCGAGGAGTTCGCCTCTAAGGTGGATTATTATTTGCTCCAGTGGCGCGGAATGCCCGATGAGCACACCTATGTTATAAACGCGCAGTGCCCGAGATTCGGCACGGGCGAGGCAAAGGGTCTTATCGATCATACAGCCAGAGGTCTTGACGTATTTATTATCTGTGACTGCTTCAACTACGGCGTCACATATAAGATGTACGGACAGACCGTGCCCATGAGCCCGGACGACCATTTTCAGGATCTTAAGCGTGTGATAGCGGCGCTCGGAGGTAAGGCAAAGAGAATAAATGTTATAATGCCGATGCTGTATGAAGGCAGGCAGCACCGCCGTTCGGCGAGAGAGTCGCTTGACTGCGCCATGGCCCTGCAGGAGCTGGTCGCGATGGGTGTCAAGAACATAATCACATTTGATGCGCATGATCCGCGTATATGCAACGCTATACCGCTCGGCGGTTTTGACAATGTGCAGCCCACATATCAGATGATAAAGGCGCTGCTCCGTACCGTTCCCGATATAAGGATAGACCGCGACCACCTCATGATCGTGTCGCCTGATGAAGGCGCCATGTCGCGCTGCATCTACTATTCATCGGTTCTGGGCGTTGAGCTCGGAATGTTCTACAAACGCAGAAATTACTCGGTCGTAGTTGACGGCCGCAACCCGATCGAAGCACACGAATTCCTCGGCAATGACGTTACCGGAAAGGATCTTATAATTGTCGACGATATGATCTCGTCCGGCGACTCTCTGCTCGATATCGCAGCCAAGTTAAAGGCAAAGAACTGCAACCGCGTCTTTGCGTTCACTACATTCGGTCTGTTCGTTGAGGGCTATGAGAAGTTTGACCAGTTCTATAAGGACGGTCTTATTGATAAAATATTCACTACCAACCTTGTCTACGGCAATGAGGAGCTCATGACAAAGGAGTGGTACTCACGCGTTGATATGTCGAAGTATGTCGCTTATATAATCGATACCATAAACTACGACAATTCAATAAGCACATTGCTTAATCCTATCGATCGCATAAAGAAAGTTGTCGAGAAATATAATAAGGGCTGAAAGCTTGGAAAAATCCACCTGACGTAACCCTTATTTTACGGGGGACTTCGGAAATTTCCGGAGCCCCTCGCATTATCGGACGGCTTTTTATATATTTTATATAAAAGTTATGAGAAAAAGCAGCCCCGTCAATTATAACTTGCT
The DNA here is from genome assembly GCA_900539855.1 of uncultured Oscillospiraceae bacterium. Taxonomy (GTDB): domain Bacteria; phylum Bacillota; class Clostridia; order Oscillospirales; family Acutalibacteraceae; genus UMGS172. Next base: position 15,885 of record UQDO01000002.1, on the reverse strand, counting down.
ATATCGATAAAGGTATTACCGATATATAAAATAGGTATTTGCCTATTTTGAAGGAAAATGTTAAAATATAAACAATCAAATAATTTTATTTGGAAGGTGCACTATGAACAAAGTATCTATTATCGGAACCGGAAGCGTCGGTTCGACCATTGCCTACACACTCACCGTCATGGGTCTTGTATCTGAGATCGTCATGATCGATATTAACAGTGAAAAGGCTTTAGGTGAGGCGCTTGACATCAGACAGGGCACTCCGTTCTGCGGAGCATGTTCTATTTATGCCGGAGATTACCGCGATGCCGTCAATTCCGACATCGTAATAATCACGTCGGGCATTGCAAGAAAGCCCGGTCAGTCGAGACTTGAGCTTGCTCAGACAAACGTCGATATAACCAAGATGATAATTCCGGAGATTACAAAGTATGCCCCGAATGCCACATATATTATAGTCAGCAACCCGGTTGACATACTGACCTATACCTTTGTAAAGCTGTCCGGACTGCCTGAAAACCGCATCATCGGTTCGGGCACCATACTTGATACCGCGCGTCTGCGTTCAAGACTTTCGGAGTACTACAATATAAATCAGAGCAACGTTCATGCCTATGTTTTCGGTGAGCACGGCGATTCTTCGTTTATACCGTGGTCGGTCGCCAACATTTCAAACGTTCCGATAAGGGACTGCCAGAAGCTCATTTCAACACCGGGTATATGCACACCGGAGCTTGACTTCGAGGAAATCGAGCAGTATGTAAGAAAATCGGGCGGACGTGTTATCGCACGCAAGGGCGCAACCTTCTATGCGGTTTCGGTTTCGGTATGTCATATATGCAAGTGCCTGCTTGCCGGTATAGATACTACCATGACCGTTTCCACCATGATGCACGGCGAGTACGGTGTTGACGACGTGTGCCTGAGCACCCTCAACATGGTCGGCAACGACGGTGTCCGCGGCAAGGTCAATGTTTCCCTTACCGACGGTGAGGTCGCACTGCTTCGCAACAGCGCCGAAAAGCTCAAGGAAGTAATAAAGAGTCTTAAGATCTGATCATCTGAAATGCTTAAAGGTGGTAATTTATAATGGAATACCGTATCGAACATGATTCAATGGGAGAAATGAAGGTCCCGGCAGACCGTCTTTGGGCTGCCCAGACCCAGAGAAGCCATGAGAACTTCAAAATCGGCGTAGATATCGAAACGATGCCCAGAGAGATAACCCACGCCTTCGGAATACTGAAAAAGGCTGCGGCTCTTGCAAACGCCGAGCTTTGCCCCAATAAAATGACTGCGGAGAAGCTGTCGGCAATATCAGCCGCATGCGACGAGGTAATAGCCGGAAAGCTCAACGGTCATTTTCCGCTCGTCGTATGGCAGACCGGCTCCGGCACACAGTCCAACATGAATGCCAACGAGGTCATAGCCAACAGGGCAAATGAGATAGCAGGCACAAAGCTCTGCCATCCGAACGACGACATCAACATGAGCCAGTCCTCAAACGACACCTTCCCGACCGCAATGCATATTTCGGCGGTCATAGCAATAGAGGATAAGCTCCTTCCGGCGGTTGAGCTGCTGATAGCTACCTTCAAAAAGCTTGAAGCCGAGAACGAGGGTATTGTAAAATCGGGACGTACACATCTTCAGGATGCGACTCCTATAAAGTTCAGTCAGGAAATATCCGGCTGGAGAGCGAGCCTTGAGCGTGATGCTGAGCTGCTTCGCATGGCTGTAAAGCCTCTGCATGAGCTGGCTCTCGGCGGTACCGCCGTCGGCACCGGTCTTAATGCGCCCAAGGGCTTTTCCGAGCTTGTTGCCGCAAAGGTTGCAGAGCTTACCGGCAAGCCGTTTGTAACTGCCGAAAATAAGTTCCACGCTCTTACTTCAAAGGACGAATTCGTATTTGCGCACGGTGCCATAAAAGCCACCGCCTGCGATATGATGAAAATAGCAAACGATGTCCGCTGGCTGGCTTCCGGTCCGCGTGACGGTCTCGGTGAGATACATATCCCGGAGAACGAGCCGGGCTCATCCATAATGCCGGGCAAGGTCAATCCTACCCAGTGCGAAGCGGTCACCATGGTCGCCGTTCAGGTAATGGGCAACGATGTTGCAGTCGGCATTGCCGCATCGCAGGGCAACTTTGAACTCAACGTCTTTATGCCGGTCGCGGCTTACAACTTCCTTCAGTCGGCACGTCTGCTTGCAGAGGCTATCGTTTCGTTCAACAATAACTGTGCAGTGGGCATTACCGCAAACAAGGACAAGATGTATCATAATCTTCACAATTCGCTTATGCTGGTCACGGCGCTCAATCCTTATATAGGATATGAAAACGCCGCAAAGACCGCCAAAAAGGCGTTCAAGGACAACATCTCGCTCAAAGAGGCGTGCGTAGAGCTCGGCTTCCTTACCGCTGAGAGGTTCGACGAGGTGTTCCACCCCGAGCAGATGGTCTGATCTTTAAATAGTTGGAGGAAAACAATGAAAGTCAGTTATTTTCCGGGCTGCACCCTGCGTACAAAGGCGAAGGATCTCGACCTTTGGGCAAGAAAAAGTGCAGAAAAGCTCGGTGTTGAGCTGTGTGAGATAGAAAACTGGCAGTGCTGCGGCGGCGTGTTCGTTTCTTCTAAGGACGAGATCGCCACAAAGCTGTCAAGTGTTCGTGCCTTAAAGGCTGCGAGAGATGCCGGCATGCCGCTTGTCACGGTGTGCTCGGCATGTCACAATGTTATAAAGCAGACCAATGAGACGATAAAGTCCGATGAGGAGTTTGCCGCCAAGGCCGCGCGCTATATGGCGCAGGACAACGACGGCAGCGAGCCGTACGGCGGCGAGACCGAGGTGCTGCATTATCTGGAGCTGCTCCGCGATAAGGTGGGCTTTGATAATGTAAAGGCAGCGGTCACAAATCCGCTCTCAGGCAAAAAAATAGCGGCGTATTACGGATGTATGCTGCTGCGCCCCGGAAAGGTGCTCAAAACGGACGATCCGGAAAATCCGCAGATAATGGAAAACCTTATAAAGGCACTCGGTGCCGAGCCGGTAATATATGCCGAACGCAATGAGTGCTGCGGCGGTTATGTCGTGCTTGAGGATAACGAGTCGGCTGCCAGAAAGAGCCGTGCCGTGACTGAAAGCGCAAGATCGCACGGTGCCGATATGATAGTTACCGCATGTCCTCTCTGCAAATACAACCTGCTTAAAAACGGCAGTGATGTGCCGGTGGTATATTTCACCGAGCTGCTTGCCGAGGCTCTCGGAGTAAAGGAGGCGCCTCATGCCGAATAAGAATGATCTTAAAAAAGAACAGATACTCCGCATGAGCGGAGTGAATCCCTTAAAGTGCATGCGCTGCGGAAAGTGCTCCGGCACATGTCCGTCGTATGACGAGATGGAATATCATCCGCACCAGTTTGTTTATATGGTCGAGACCGGCGAGCTGGACGCGCTTATGAATTCAAAGTCGATATATAAATGTCTTTCCTGCTTTGCATGTGTTGACCGCTGCCCGAGAGGCGTGGAGCCGGCAAAGCTTATAGAGGCAGTGCGCCTTACGGTCATAAGGGAAAAGGGAAAAAATCATATGACCCCCGACGACATTCCGCAGCTGGTTGACGACGATCTGCCGCAGCAGGCGATAGTCAGTGCTATGCGTAAATATTCCAAGTGAGAAAGGAGAAAACACCGTGCAGAGAATAGGAGTATTCGTGTGCCATTGCGGCACAAATATTGCCGGAACGGTCGATGTAAAGGCCGTAGCCGAGGCTATTAAAAATGAACCCGGAGTAGTTTTCTCCACCGATTATCAGTACATGTGCTCTCAGGCTGGACAGGATATGATAAAGCAGTCGGTCGCCGAGCATAAGCTGACCGGAATAGTTGTCTGCTCATGTTCGCCCCGTATGCATGAAGCTACCTTCCGCAAGACCGCCGCGGCAGCAGGACTGAATCCGTATATGGTCGAGATAGCCAACATCCGTGAGCAGTGCTCATGGGTGCATAAGGACATGCCCACAGGCACCGAAAAGGCTATAATCCTTGCCAAGGCGGCAGTCGCCAAGGTCGCCCTCAACGCGCCGCTGACACCGGGTGAAAGCCCGGTCACCAAGCGCGCTCTGGTCATAGGCGGCGGTATCGCCGGCATCCAGACCGCACTTGATATTGCCGACGCAGGTTTCCCTGTCGATATAGTTGAGACCAAGCCTACCATAGGCGGAAAAATGGCTCAGTTAGACAAAACGTTCCCGACCCTCGACTGCGCCGCCTGTATTCTGACACCTAAAATGGTCGATGTCGCGCAGAACGACAAGATCCGCATATTCTCGTATTCTGAGGTCACCGACGTAAAGGGCTTTGTAGGTAACTTTGATGTCACCATAAAGCGCCGCGCGCGTTATGTAAAAGAGGATGTCTGTACCGGATGCGGAGCCTGCACCGAGAAATGTCCGCAGCGCAGGATCCCCAACGAGTTCAACCTCGGCATGGATAACCGCCGCGCCATTTATATTCCCTTTGCTCAGGCAGTCCCCAAGGTCGCTACTATTGACCCCAACTACTGTATGATGTTAAAGACCGGCAAATGCGGCGTCTGCTCCAAGGTATGTACCGCAGGAGCCATAGACTATAAGGCACAGGACGAATACGTCGAGGAAAAGTACGGTGCGATAGTCGTCGCGACCGGCTTCAATCCTATTTCAATGGATAAGTTCGACGAATATGCATATTCGCAGTCAAAGGATGTTATAACCTCTCTGGAGCTCGAGCGTCTTATGAACGCTGCCGGACCTACCGGCGGCACTCTGCTGCGCCCGTCGGACGGCGAGCATCCGCACACGATAGTGTTCGTGCAGTGCGTCGGATCACGCTGCGAGGCGTGCGCCGAAAAGGGCAAGGAATATTGCTCAAAGATATGCTGTATGTACACTGCGAAGCACGCCATGCTGATACGCGATAAGTATCCCGATACCGAGGTCTATGTATTCTATATAGATGTAAGAACACCGGGCAAGAACTTTGATGAGTTCTACCGCCGTGCAGTCGAGGAATACGGCGTGCATTACATAAAGGGTATGGTAGGAAAGGTGTCGCCCGAGGGCGGAAAGCTCAAGGTGCGTGCGTCCGATCTTATAGATAACCGTCAGCTTCATATAGATGCAGACCTTGTGGTGCTTGCCGCCGCTATCGAGCCTGACAAATCGGCACGTCCGCTTGCAACCATGCTGACTGCAAGTATGGACACTAACGATTTCTTTACCGAGGCGCATCCCAAGCTGCGTCCGGTCGAAAGTCCGACTGCAGGCGTGTTCCTTTCGGGAACGTGTCAGGGACCGAAGGATATACCCGAAACGGTATCCCAGGCAGGCGCTGCCGCGTCAAAGGTCATAGGTCTGCTCTGCAAGGATAAGCTGACCGGCAACCCGTGTGTTGCCCATTCGGACGAGATGATGTGCAACGGCTGCTCGACCTGCGAAAAGGTCTGCCCGTACGGCGCAATCTCTTATGTTGAAAAGGAATTCAGGATGCCTGACAGGACTACCAAGGTCCGCCGTGTCGCCAGCGTCAACGAGGCTGTGTGTCAGGGCTGCGGAGCCTGTACGGTCGCCTGTATGTCGGGTGCCATGGACCTTAAGGGCTTCATGAACAAACAGATCATGGCGGAGGTTGACGCGATATGCAAGTAAATGAATATAAGCCGCTGATCGTGGCGTTTTGCTGTAACTGGTGCTCGTATGCCGGCGCCGATCTTGCCGGAAACAACCGCCTTAACTATCCTGATAATGTTAAAATAATCCGCGTTCCCTGCTCATGCAGGGTGAACCCGATGTTTATTCTGCGCGCGTTCCAGCGCGGTGCCGACGGTGTTATCATCTGCGGATGTCATCCGGGCGACTGCCATTATACCTCAGGCAACTATTATGCACGCCGCCGTATGGCTCTGCTGTTTTCAATGCTCGATTACCTCGGCATTGAGCGTGAGCGTACCCGTGTTGAGTGGGTGTCGGCTGCCGAGGGTGCAAAGTTTGCCGCAACTATGAACGATTTTGCCGAAAAGGTCGCGGCTCTCGGTGAAAACAAGAGATTGGAGGATCTGAGATGCAAGAAATAACACGCGATATACTTGTTTCAAAGGCGAACGAGCTGTTAAGCTCCGGTACTGTTGACAGGGTCCTCGGCTGGAAACGCGGAGAATATGACTATGATGTCACCCCCGGCGTTTTCTACAGCACGGAGGAGATCGAAAAGGAGCTTGTCTGGAACAGCTTCTGCGGTGCAAACTTTTCAAAATATCTTATAAAGGAGACCGCAAAGAGCGACGGCAAGGTGCTTGTGTTTTTAAAGCCATGTGATACATACAGCTTCAACCAGCTCCTTACCGAACACAGATTTGACCGTGAAAAGGTCTATGTAGTCGGCGTTCCGTGCAGCGGAATGTATGATGTCGGCAAGCTGAAATGCTCAGCCGACGGTATTGCGTCCGTGTCGGAAAACGGCAATGATGTTGTTATAACAACACTTTACGACGGTGATGTGACCGTAAAGGGCGATGATATTTTGCCCGACAGATGCAAAAACTGCAAATCCAAAAAGCATGTCGCCTTTGATGAGCTGCTCGGCAGCGACGGCGAGGTGCTGGAGTCTCACCGCTTTGACGAGGTGGAGCGCCTTGAAAAAATGACCCCCGATGAGCGTTTTGCCTTCTGGCAGGGAGAGCTTTCGCGCTGCATCCGCTGCAATGCCTGCCGTGATGTATGTCCGGCATGTACCTGTGAAAAATGCGTTTTCGACAATCCCAATTCCGGTGTTGAAAACAAGGCGGCGGCAAACTCGTTTGAGGAGAAGATGTTCCATATAATCCGCGCGTTCCATGTTGTCGGACGCTGCACCGACTGCGGTGAGTGCTCAAGGGTATGTCCGCAGCATATACCGCTTCATTTGTTGAACCGTAAGTTCATCAAGGATATAGATGAATTCTACGGCGAATACACCGCCGGTGAAAAGATCGGCAGCCGCGCGCCTATAGTTGATTATAAAACCGATGATATAGAGCCTAAAGAGGCGGTCGAAAGGGGTGGCGAGAATGCGTAAAATATCACTTCAGAAGATAAATGCGCTTTTTGGCGCCATCGCCGCCGCAAATACGCTGTACATCCCGGTTGACACCAAGGCAGGGGCAAAGTATGAAAAGTGGGAGGACGGCAAGGAGCTGTCCGACGCGCTCAATACCGTCCGCAGCCCCAAGGATTTCTTCTTTCCGCAGACCGAGAATCTTATGGACTTCAAGGTCGAAGGTAAGAATATCGAGATAATCGATACAAGGACCGAGTGTGAGGATTTCGTCGTTTTCGGCGTCCGCGCCTGCGATGTCAAGAGCTTTGACGTGCTTGACAGGGTGTTCCTTGCCGATCCTGTTGATACCTACTACAAAAACCGCCGCGACCACGGCATTATAATGTCGCTTGCCTGTACAAAGCCGCATGAGACCTGCTTCTGCGGCACCTTCGGCATAGATGCAGCCGACCCTGCCGGGGACGTTGTCTGCTTTAAGACCGACGATGCGCTTTATATGCAGCCCAAAACACCGAAAGGTGAAAAGCTGCTGGAGTCTATCGAGGACATTACCGAGCAGGCTGACGAAAAGGCAGTTTCTGAACAGCAGGAAATGACAAGGAAAAGACTTGCAGCGCTGCCGCTTGCAGATCTTTCAGCCGATAGCTTCGGAGACGGCAAGACAAAGGAATTTTTCGACGCTCCGGAATGGAAGGAGCTGTCGGAGTCATGCCTCGGCTGCGGCACATGTACCTTTGTGTGCCCGACCTGCCAGTGCTATGATATAAAGGATTTCAATACCGGTCACGGTATAAAGCGTTTCCGCTGCTGGGATTCGTGCATGTATTCCGAGTTTACAAAAATGTCTGCCGGACAGCCGAGACTTACCCAGCTTGAGCGCTTCCGTCAGCGCTTTATGCATAAGCTTGTTTATTTCCCGACCAACAATGACGGAATGTTCTCCTGCGTCGGCTGCGGACGCTGCGTCTCAAAATGCCCGATACAGATGAACATAGTCAAGGTCATGAAAAGGTTAGGAGGTAAGAAAAATGGCTGAGTTAAAGGAACCGCTGATACCTCATATCGGCGTTGTTACCGATATAAGGATCGACACTCCCGATGTCAAAACTTTCCGTGTCGTGACGCCGGACGGCAAAAAGGCATTCGAGCATAAGCCGGGTCAGTGCGCCATGCTGTCCGTTCCAGGTGTTGGTGAAGCTATGTTTTCAATAACCTCGTCGCCGACCAATGAGGAATTTATGGAGTTTTCCATAAAGAAGTGCGGCTGCGTGACCGAATGGCTCCATTCAATGGAGGTCGGTCAGCAGATAACCATAAGAGGTCCGTACGGCAGACCATTCCCGGTGGATACCGAGTTTGCCGGTCATGACATGCTGTTTATTGCCGGCGGTATAGGTCTGGCGCCTCTGCGTTCGGTAATAAACTACTGCCGTCATTACCGTGACCGTTACGGTAAGATAGATATAGTGTACGGCTCGCGCAGCATGCAGGACCTTGTGGACTATAAAGAGATCATCGACGAATGGGCGAATGATGCCGGTGTCACCGTGTATCTCACTATCGACCGTGAGCAGCCCGAATGGAACGGTCATGTCGGCTTCGTTCCGAACTATGTCAAGGAGCTTGGATTTTCGACCGATAAGATCGCGGTGCTCTGCGGTCCGCCTATAATGATAAAATTTACGCTTGCCGGTCTTATTGAGCTTGGCTTTGATAAGACTCAGGTTTATACCACAATGGAGCTTCGAATGAAGTGCGGTATCGGCAAATGCGGCAGGTGCAATATCGGTGCAAAATACGTTTGTAAGGACGGTCCGGTCTTCCGCTGTGATGAGATCGACGAGCTTCCCGATGAATATTGATAAGGAGAGTTTCTATTATGGAGAACATGGTAAATGTCTATCTGTTCGGCAAGAAGTACAGCGTGCCCGATGATCTTACCATCATGCGCGCGTTTGAATACGCCGGATATCAGCTCATCCGCGGATGCGGATGCCGCAACGGCTTCTGCGGTGCCTGCGCGACTATATACCGTATAAAGGGCGACCGTGAGCTTCGTTCATGTCTTGCGTGCCAGACAAAGGTCGAAAATGACATGTATGTTGCGACCCTTCCGTTTTTCCCGCTTGTAAAGCAGGTATATGATATCGAAAAGGTAAAGCCGACAGAGCAGATAATGATGCAGCTTTACCCCGAAATATATTCATGCGTGGGCTGCAATGCCTGCACCAAGAGCTGCACACAGTCGCTCAATGTAATGCAGTACATAGCATATGCTCAGCGCGGAGAATTTGATAAGTGCGCCGAGGAGTCATTCGACTGCGTAATGTGCGGTGTCTGCTCGTCAAGATGCCCTGCCGGAATATCACATCCGCAGGTCGCGATGCTGGCAAGAAGGCTGAACGGCAAGTACCTCGCACCTAAGTGTGAGCACCTTGAGGAGCGCGTTAAGGAGATAAAGGACGGTACATTCACCGACCTTATCGAAGCGCTCATGGGCAAACCGGTCGAGGAGCTCAAAGAGCTTTACAACAACCGCGAGATAGAGAAATAAGGAGGGCGTTATATGTACAGTGAACAGTTTAAAAAGTCTCTAAAGGCGGTCGAAGCCGCAAGAGAGGCAAATATCGCATATGAACCCGCCCGTATGACTGCGGATGAAAAGGACGCGCTGCTTGCGGCATATCATCCCGACTATAAAAAGAGCGAGTTTTCGACCCTTTCGATAGGTCCCAACAAGGGCGAAAAGGTTCCGCACGAGCTGTGCGAAATGCTGGAGGCAAACAGCCGCATAAAGCCGTCGGATGTAGACCTTAAGGACGTAAAATACGATGTTGACGTGCTGATAATAGGCGGCGGCGGCGCAGGTGCTTCGGCTGCTATCGAGGCTGACAATGCCGGCGCAAAGGTAATGATAGTCACAAAGCTGCGCATAGGCGATGCCAATACAATGATGGCTGAAGGCGGAATACAGGCTGCCGACAAGCCGAATGATTCGCCTGCAACGCACTTTCTCGACGCTTTCGGCGGCGGACATTTTGCCGCCAAGCGTGAGCTGCTTGCAAAGCTTGTCTGCGACGCTCCCGAGGCTATAAAATGGCTGAACGATCTGGGCGTAGAATTTGATAAAGCGCCCGACGGCACCATGATAACGACCCACGGCGGCGGTACTTCGAGAAAGCGTATGCATGCCGCTAAGGATTATTCCGGAGCCGAAATAATGCGTACCTTGCGTGACGAGGTGCTCAACCGCCAGATACCGGTCGTTGACTTTACAGCCGCAGTCGAGATAATCCTTGACGAAAACGGCAGGGCTGCCGGTGCCGTCCTCATGAATATGGAGACAAAGGAGCTTATGGTTGCCCGTGCAAAGACGGTCATAATCGCCACCGGCGGTGCAGGACGCATGCACTATCAGGGCTTCCCGACCTCCAATCACTACGGCGCGACCGCTGACGGACTTGTCCTCGGCTACAGGGTCGGAGCAAAGCTGCTTTATGCCGATACTTTGCAGTATCATCCGACCGGCGCTGCTTTCCCTCAGCAGATATTCGGCGCACTGGTTACCGAAAAGGTACGTTCGCTCGGTGCAAAGCTTGTAAACCGTGACGGCAAGGTGTTTATGCATCCGCTCGAGACGCGCGATGTTGCGGCTGCCTCAATAATCAGGGAATGCTCTGACCGCAATGAGGGTGTTGACACCGGTAACGGACCGGCTGTATGGCTTGATACGCCTATGATAGAGAAAATAGGCGGAGAGGGCACCATAGAAAAGCGCATACCTGCAATGATGCGTATGTTTGCAAGCTACGGAATCGACATCCGCAAGGAACCTATACTTGTATATCCTACGCTTCACTATCAGAACGGCGGACTCGATATCAATGTTACCGGTATGACCACAAACGTCGAAAACCTCTATGTTGCCGGTGAGGCAGTCGGAGGAATACACGGCAGAAACCGCCTCATGGGCAATTCACTGCTTGATATCATCGTTTTCGGACGCACCGCAGGAAAGAATGCCGCCGAGAAGTCAAAAGACGTAAATGTCGGCAAATTGACGCTTGCACATATTGACGCCTTTGCTGCCGAACGCGAAAAGGCAGGTATCACGACCGACGCCGTATCGCCCAAGCTGCTGCCGGATTACCGCCGCAAGTAAATAGTATATCGAATTGGAGTAATAACAATGATAGTAGATCTGCTTGAAGCACTGACAATATTCTGCTTCGGACTTTCATGGCCTATTTCCATCAGAAAGTCGTGGGTATCGCGTACCGCAAAGGGCAAGAGTTTGTTTTTTGAGGTTTTTCTGCTTGTCGGATATGCCTGCGGTATTGCAAAAAAGATAATCGAATGCACGGGATTTTTCGGTGTGACACCTAAATCCGGATTTATATTTGTACTGAGCTTCTTCTTCTATGTTCTCAATTTCATTGAGATAACAATAGATGTCTGCCTTTACTTCAGAAACAAGAAGCTTGACGAAGCGGCTGAAAAGGCGGCGGCATAAACTCTGCTGCCTGATATCGGATAAAACGAAAGAGAGGTGCCACTGCCGTTGAAAGCCGAGATATCGAAGGCTACAATAGGACGTATTCCGACATATCTTAAATACTTGAAAACAGCAGCCGACACCGAAAACATTTCGGCTACCGCACTTGCCAGAGCACTGAACCTCGGCGAGGTGCAGGTCAGAAAGGATCTCGGTGCGGTATGCAAAGCCGGCAGACCGCGCACCGGCTATAACAGGGAACAGCTTATAGCCACGCTTGAGGACTTTTTGGGGCGCGGGCATAAGAGCAATGTAATAATAGCAGGTGCCGGAAAGCTCGGAATGGCGCTTTTGTGCTACGGCGGCTTTTCGGAATACGGGCTTAATATTTCCGCTGCTTTTGACAACGACAGCGCAAAGCTCACGGCTGAAAGTGACGCAAAACCGGTGCTGCCTGTAGATTCGCTTGAGGACTACTGCCGTGAAAACGGCATAGAGATCGGCATAATAACCGTGCCGGCTGATGCCGCGCAGGGTATATGCGACAGGCTTGTAAAATGCGGCATAAAGGCAATCTGGTGCTTTGCACCGTGCGTGCTTACAGTGCCGGACGACGTTACCGTGCAGTATGAAAACATGGCTCTGTCGCTTGCCTTTCTCAATAAAAAACTCGAAATAACCAAATAATAAAAATATATAAATTTCCGCTTTATGTACGGCTTGCTTTCGCCGGCATAAGATTGCGGCTGAACGGAGATTATCAATGAAGGTTGTAGTTTGCATAGGCTCATCATGTCATATCAAAGGCTCTCATCAGGTTATAAACGGACTTGAGAAGCTCATAAACGAAAACGGTCTCGCCGAAAAAGTGCTGCTTGCAAGCATGTTCTGTATGGGCAAGTGCGGAAACGGCGTTTCTGTCCTGGTCGACGGCGAAAGCCATTCGGTAAAACCCGAAGAAGTCGAAGAATTTTTCGATAAAAACATCATGGCAAAGTTCTGATTTTTCTCTGAAAGGATTGTTCTGAAATTGAGGAAATTCGATACAAAGGTACAGCACCTTAAATATAAGGTCCTCCGCGAGGTGGCAAGACAGGCATGGAACGATACGCTGCTGCAGAATGTGCTCGATATCCCGAATATCATCGTTCCGGGCAATACGCCGACCATGCGATGCTGCGTTTATAAGGAGCGCGCCATACTTGCCGAGAGGGTAAAGGTCGCTATGGGCGGATACAGCGACAACTCGGATGTTATCGAGGTCATTGAAATAGCGTGCGACGAATGTCCGGTCGGCGGATACGAGGTGACCAACGCCTGCCGCGGATGTCTCGCACACAGGTGCGAGGATGTCTGCCGCTTCGGCGCGATAACCTTTGACGATCAGCACGTCGCGCATATTGATAAGTCCAAGTGTAAGAACTGCGGCGCGTGCTCAAGAGTCTGTCCGTTTACCGCAATTGTAAGCCGCAACCGTCCGTGTGAAAACGCCTGTAAGATAAAGGCAATATCCATGAACGAGAATAAGGCTGCGATGATAGATCACAGCAAGTGCATTTCCTGCGGCGCGTGTGTCTATCAGTGTCCGTTCGGCGCCATTACCGACAGGTCATATATCCTTGATGTTATCGATATTATAAAGAAAAGCGAGAACAATACAAAATACAAGGTCTTTGCCGTCGTTGCACCGGCGATATCGAGCCAGTTTACATATGCAAAGCTCGGGCAGGTCATAACCGGACTTAAAGAGCTTGGCTTCCACACTGTGATAGAGGCGGCGCTCGGCGCGGATATCGTCGCCGACGCGGAGTCCAGAGAATTGGTTGAAAAGGGCTTCCTGACCAGCTCGTGCTGTCCGGCGTTTGTAAGCTATATTGAAAAGAGCTTTCCGGATCTTAAATCCTTTGTTTCGCACAACCTGTCGCCGATGGCAGCCATTGCAAAATATATAAAGGAACATGAAGAGCCCTGCAAGGTTGTATTTATAGGACCATGTACCGCAAAAAAAGCTGAAGTCAAAAAAGAAGGTGTCAAGGATTATGTTGACTCCTGCATGACCTTTGAAGAACTGCAGGCATTGTTTGACAGCAAAGATATAGATATAACCACGCTGACCGAAGACGTCCTTGACAACGCATCATATTTCGGGCGCATATTTGCGCGCAGCGGCGGACTGTCCGACGCTGTTGCAGAAGCTCTGAAGGAGCACGGCGAGCAGTCGTTTGAGCTTAAAGCGTGCTCATGCGACGGTATTGAAGAATGTAAGCTGGCGCTGCTCAAAAAATCAAAAGGGATACTTGACGCCAACTTTATCGAGGGCATGGCATGTGTCGGCGGCTGCATAGGCGGTGCCGGATGCCTGACCCACGGTGAAAAGAATAAAGCCGAGGTTGATAAGTACGGCAGGGAAGCCTTTGAAAAAACAATAGCCGATGCAATTTCGGTGCTGAAATAGATCAAATGTAAAAGCCGCTCACAGAGCGGCTTTTTTGTTTTTCGTCTGGGTTGCGGCAAAAATATGTTGAATAATTTGTCTTAATATGGTATATTTGTTGTGGTAAAAGCACGTTGACCAAAACGATAAAAAATGGGAGTTGTTGTTGTGAAAAAACTTTTGTCTTTCCTGCTTACCGCTGCACTCGTCCTGTCATTCCTGCCGCTTGGGCTGCTTGGTATGACCGCGTCCGCCGCCACAAGCGGAACAACCGGAGAATGTACATGGTCGCTCGACGGCACAGTGCTTACCATAAGCGGAAACGGCGCAACAAGTGGATATTTTGATTCTGTAGGACCTTGGGGCAGTGGAATTACCGAAGTTATCATTGAAAACGGTGTGACCGGAATAGGTCCTTATGCTTTTTCATACTGCTCAGATCTTGCAAAGATAGTCATTCCTGACAGTGTGGTGCGAATCGGCTATGGAGCATTTAACGGCACAGCTTATTATAATGAACCTTCAAACTGGGAAGACGGTATCCTATATATAGGCAAGCATTTGATTTGTGCAAAGCAAAGTCTGAGCGGCGACGTTACTGTAAAAAAAGGCACGCTGACTATTGCCAGCAGAGCCTTCTATATGTGCTATAAAATTGAATCGATCAATTTTCCCGACAGTCTGGTAAGTATAGATTCCGGTGATACATTCGAAGGATGCAAAGCCGATATACACATTAGCAGTGTGGAAAGATGGTGTAGTATAAACTTTTGCAGGCTTGATTCAAATCCTTTTTACGCATCAAACAGTTCAGATGTCAGAAACATTCCTTATCTGTATATAGACGGTAAAAAGACGACAGATGTCATTATACCGGACGGAATAAAGGAAATTGGCGCAAATACCTTCGCCGGGTATTATTCACTTGAAAGAGTAACAATTCCCGAGGGTGTAATTAAAATAGGAGATAACGCTTTTTCCGGGTATAACGTCGTCAGAACAGTTAAAATACCGAACAGCGTGACAACTTTAGGAAAGCAGGCGTTTGCCTTTTGCGAAATCAAAAGCCTGACGATCGGCGATAATGTAACAAGTATCAAGAATGACGCTTTTCTCAGCTGCAAAATCACTGATTTATATATTTCCAAAGGTTCAAAAACAATCAATCCGACATTAACGGAAATATGCAAACACAATTTAGAAAAGGTTTATATACCCAAGAGTGTTACCGCCATATCAGAAAATACATTTTCTGATTGCGGAAAACTAACCGACGTCTATTATGAAGGCAGCAGCGATGAGTGGAACAGAGTGACGATTTCTTCCCAAAACGATGCTTTGAAAAATTCAAAGTTACACTGCAATTCAGACGTAGTAATGCCGGAGGATAAAAGATTTATAAAGTGTGCAAGCCCTAAAGATCATAACTTCGGGGATTGGTTAGTCACAGTGTACGAGACCTGTACAGAACAGGGAGTTGCGGAAAGAATTTGTAAAAGGTGCGGAGAGATAGAAACAAAAGTTACCGATGCGCTCGGTCATGATCTTGAAAGTTTCACCGTTGTAAAGGAAGCTACCATAAGCGAGACCGGACTTAAAGAAGGTAAATGCCGTAATTGCGGGCAAATGGTTAGCGCTGTCATACCGTGCACCGCTAAGGATCCCAATACCGGGATAGAGGTCAGTGCGGATGACGGAACATTCAATAAAGATGCGGAGCTGAAAACCGAGGAAATAGCTAAAGACAGCCCGGAATTTGATTCTGCCAAGAAGATTTTGAAGGACATATGCAAAGAGTTTACAATGTACAGCATATCCGCGACCTTAAACGGTTCGGGCGTGCAGCCGAACGGCAAGGTAAAGGTAAAATTTGCAGTGCCTGAAGGCT
>UQDO01000001.1 GCA_900539855.1 uncultured Oscillospiraceae bacterium | reverse complement strand
GAAGTTGAAAGAGGACGTATCAAGGAGTATGCAGAGCGTGTAAAGGGCGCTGTTTACACCGAGGGCTGCAAGGGCATCTGGACCGTTCCCTGCGATATCGCACTGCCCTGCGCCACCCAGAACGAGCTTGATGAAGCTGCTGCAAAGGCTCTTGTTGCAAACGGCGTAATGGCTGTTGCAGAAGGCGCCAACATGCCTTCTACTCCGGAAGCTATTGCAGTGTTCCAGGCTGCCGGTATCCCGTTCGGACCGGCAAAGGCAGCCAATGCAGGTGGTGTTGCCACCTCTGCTCTTGAGATGAGCCAGAACTCCATGAGATACAGCTGGACGTTTGAAGAGGTTGATGCTAAGCTCCATAATATTATGGTCAACATCTTCCACAATTCATATGATGCTGCCAAGAGATACGGATGCGAGGGCAACCTTGTTGCCGGTGCAAATATCGCCGGATTTGAGAAGGTCGCAAACGCAATGATAGCTCAGGGTATTGCATACTGATAATGCTTTTCCTTTTAAGCCGCCGGTGAACCGGCGGCTTAAAATTTTGTACAATATCGGTAGTCCTTCGCCTTGACAACAAAAACTTATTATGCGATAATTAATACCGTAAATTCTTGAATGGGGCGACATTTATGATATATCAGAACATTAAGGATCTTGTTGAATACGGCGTTATGACCGATCTTATAACGACCGAGGACAGAATCTATACAACAAACAGACTGTTGGAAATACTTCATCTTGATGAGTACGAGGAACCGGACTCGGTCAGCACCGACGACCTTGAGGCTATTCTCAAAGGTTTTCTTGAATTTGCCGTTGAAAAGGGCATGATCGATGATAACACCACCGAGAGGGACCTTTTTGATACAAAGATAATGGGTACGTTGGTGCCGAGACCGTCGGACGTGATAAACGAGTTCTGGGATCGTTATGAAATATCGCCGCAAAATGCGACAGATTATTACTATAAACTGTCGTGCGACAGCGATTATATAAGGCGCTACCGCATAAAACGCGATATGAAGTGGGTCACGCCGACAGAATACGGCGACCTTGATATAACCATAAATCTTTCAAAACCTGAAAAGGATCCGAAAGCAATAGCTGCCGCAAAAAATGCCAAACAGAGCGGTTACCCCAAATGCCTGCTGTGCAAGGAAAATGAGGGCTATGCCGGAAGGCTCAATCATCCGGCAAGACAAAACCACCGCATAATACCTATGGTCATCAATGATACCCCGTGGATGATGCAGTATTCGCCGTATGTTTATTATAATGAGCATTGCATTGTCTTTAACTCTGAGCATACACCTATGGCGATCAACAGGGCGACCTTCCGCAAGCTGCTTGATTTTGTAAAGCTGTTTCCGCATTATTTCGTCGGCTCCAATGCCGATCTGCCGATAGTCGGCGGTTCGATACTGAGCCACGACCATTTTCAGGGCGGTCATTATACCTTCGCCATGGCAAAGGCACCAATTGAAAAGGAATTGAGTTTTAACGGCTTTGACGATGTTGAGGGCGGAATAGTAAAATGGCCTATGTCGGTCATAAGACTGCGCTCCGAAAATGATTTAAGGCTTGTTGAGCTTGCCGATAAGATTTTAAAGGCGTGGAGAGGCTACTCAGATCCTGATGCTTTTGTTTTTGCCGAAACCGACGGTACACCGCACAACACTATCACACCTATAGCACGCAAAAACGGAAAGAAGTATGAGCTTGACCTTGTGCTCCGCAATAATATTACAACTAAAGAGCATCCGCTGGGACTTTTCCATCCGCATGCAGAGCTTCATCATATCAAAAAGGAAAACATCGGTCTTATAGAGGTTATGGGACTGGCTGTTCTTCCTTCAAGACTTAAAGAGGAAATCAGGGTTTTGTCGGAACGTATTATAGCCGGTGAGGATCTCAGACAGGATGATGTGACAGCAAAGCATGCCGACTGGGTAGAGGGATTTTTGCCGAACTACAGTAATGTCGGCAGGGACAATATAGAAGAAATACTGAAAGCGGAAATAGGAAAGGTTTTTGCCAAGGTGCTTGAGCATGCCGGAGTATATAAAAGAAACGAAAACGGAATGAATGCTTTCCTGCATTTTGCACAATATGTAAATGAAATTAAGTAATATTATTTACTATATTGCTAATTATTTTACTAAAATCTATTGAAAACGGAGCGGATCTACAGTTATAATGTAACTGTAGACCGGTCTTTTTAGTTGTGACCTATCATGTAAAAATAATACTTTAACGGAGGGCAGCGGTATGATATATCATACAAAACTGTTAAGTGCGCTAAGTAATGTATATTCCGATCGTGAACCTGTCGGTGCACGTTTCGAAGGTGCCGAAATCTTCAAAAATGAGGCGGTTTCCTTTGTTGCGGCACTTTGTCCGGAGGCTGTATCGGCTTTGGGCGGTGAGGCTGCAACTGTTGAGGTGCTTATAAAGGTTGATTCACCTCTTGAAAAGTACGTTACGGTAAGCACAATTGAAAACATTCCTGCCAAAACGGTCAATCCCGTCTGCGACGAGTGGGTGGAGCAAAAGGGACTGGGATTTTACCCTGATCGTCTGCATAGGGTGGAAAAAGGCAGATTTACTGCATCCGTAGGGTATTGGAGCGGACTGTTCGTAAACGTAAATCCTGAGCTTTGTGACATTCCTGCCGGCGAATATCCGATAAAAATAGAGCTTTATAAATACGGCCTTGACTGGCGCGGCGTCAGGACGCAGGACACGCTTATATGCGCGTTTGAAACAAAAATTACGGTGTTGGACGTAAGCTTACCGCGGCAAAGACGCATTACTACAAACTGGGTGCATTATGACTGCATATCTGTGCTGTCAGGTACAAAACCGTGGACTGAAAGGTATTTTAAAGTGGTCGGTAATTACCTGCACCTTGCAGCGACAAATGGTCAGAACATGGTACTGACACCTGCATTTACTCCTGCGCTTGACACTCCGGTAAACGAGGAACGCATGACGGTACAGCTTGTTGGTGTTGAATTGAATAACAACAAATACAGCTTTGATTTCACTATGCTTGACAGGTTCATAAATACAGCAATCGATGCAGGTATTGAGTATTTCGAGCACTGCCATCTGTTCACACAATGGGGTGCAGCTAATGCTCCTAAAATAATGGTGCGCGAAAACGGCAGAATTAAACGGAAATTCGGCTGGCATACAGATTCAATGTCGGAAGAATATCACATATTTTTGCATGAATACTTAAAGTCGCTCAAAGCATATCTCAAAGAAAAAGGTGTAAAAGATAAGTTTTTCTTTCATGTTTCAGATGAGCCGTCAGTGAAATGGATCAAAACATACGAGAACGCCGCTAAATTTTTGCACGGTGAAATAGGGGATATGCCGAGCGGTGACGCGCTGTCGGATTATGCGTTTTACGAGCAAGGGCTTGTCGATACGCCTATTGTCGCAACCGATCATATTGAGAAGTTCATAGGACGTGCCGATAAGCTGTGGGCTTATTACACCGGCTGGCAGAGTAAAAACCACCTCACCAACCGTCTCGCCGGGATGCCGCAGGCGAGGGGACGTATACTTGGCGTGCAGATGTATTATTACGGTATAGACGGTTTTCTGCACTGGGGCTTTAATGCTCATCACAACAGACTTTCGAGAAGAATAATAGATCCGCGTATTTCCGGCGACATGGGTGGTGATTTCCCGTGCGGTACTTCATATTTAGTTTATCCGAACGGCGAAGGTGCAGAGCCGTCGCAGCGGCTTATCACCTTCCGCGACGCCATGCAGGATATAAGAGAATTTGAGCTTTTGGAGTCACTTGCCGGCAGGCAAACCGTAATCGATATAATAAAAAAGCATATACCGGACATAAGCTTTAACTGCAAAGTGACCGATGCTCAGCTTCTGGCGCTTCACACAAATATTGTAAAGGAAATAAAAAAACATATATAATATTGAGGTGAATGTAATGGAAAGCAAAAAGCGAATTGGTGTTATGCTTGACTGCTCGAGAAATGCTGTAATGAAGCCTTCCTCTGTAAAGAATTACATGGATATACTGAGTAAAATGGGCTATAACATGCTCATGCTTTATACCGAGGATACATATGAGGTCGAAGACGAACCGTTTTTCGGATATCTCCGCGGCAGATATTCTGAAAATGAGCTGAAGGATATAGCGGATTATGGTGAGCAAGTTGGCATTGAAGTCATACCGTGCATCCAGACTCTTGCACATCTCAACCAGATATTTCGTTGGTCCTGCTATAAAAGCATCAACGACACAGAAGATATTCTGCTCGCTGACTGCGACAGGACATACGAGCTTATCGAGAAAATGTTCAAAAGCATCAGACGGTGTTTTAAGACCGATATTGTTCATATAGGTATGGATGAGGCGCACAATGTCGGGCTTGGAAAGTATTTTAAGGAGCACGGACCTGTTGACAGGTTTTCACTGCTCAGCCGTCATTTGAAGAGGGTATCTGAAATTGCCGAAAGATACGGTTTTAAACCGATCATGTGGAGCGACATGTTTTTCCGCCTTGCCAACGGCGGTGACTACTATTGCAGCCGTTCCGATATAGTGACTGATGATATCGCCGCTCTTGTTCCCGAAAATGTCAGTTTAGTGTATTGGGACTATTACTCGCCTGAAAAGGGCAGATACGATGTAATGATAGCGGCTCATAAGAATTTTGACAAGCCTGTATGGTTTGCCGGCGGAGCATGGATGTGGAAGGGCTTTTCGCCGGACAATGAGATATCTATCAAACGCACCAGGCTCGCAATGCAAAGCTGCAGGGATAACAATGTTGATAATATATTCATGACATGCTGGGGTGACAATGGAGCCGAGGCTTCATACTATTCGGTTATGCCAACGCTTTATTATGCTGTCAGTGTGCTTAATGGCATTGATGACGAGGAAAAAATCAAATCGGGCTTTTTAAAATTATTCGGCATTGAGTTTGACAATTATATGAAGCTTGATTTGCCGTCAAAGCTGCGTGAGCGTTCGCATGTTGCGGTATATAATCCCGACAAGCTGATGTTTTACAGTGATCCGTTTCTCGGCATCTACGACCATTCCTTTGAGGGCGACGGCAGCAGGGAAGAGAGTATTTACAGATTGTATGCCGATGACTTGAGTAAATTGAAAGACGAACCGGATTTTGGCTATCTGTTTGAAACTGCCGCAGCACTTTGCAGCTTTTTGTCTTTTAAATATGCTTTGGGCAGAAAAACAAGGACGGCATATGATCAGAAAAATAAATCAGCGCTTAAAAAGCTTTTAAGTGTATATGATGAATGCATAATTTCTCTTGATGCTTTTTATGAGGCGTTCAAAAAACAATGGTATAAAGAAAAGAAAGGCAACGGTTTCGAGGTGCAGGATGTTAGGATAGGCGGATTAAAGCAGCGCCTTATATCATGCAGGTCAAGGCTTTCGGATTATATCTGCGGCAGGATTGAATGTATAGAGGAGCTTGACGAGCAGCTGATCGATTTGGGTGACACAGGCCTTGTAAATTGTTGGAGCAGGTGGACGCCGGCTGTACTGTAAACAGATAATTTTAAATCTGCCGGAAGTATATTATGATATACTTCCGGCAGATTATTTTACAGCGGCATATGTACCACCGTACTTTATACAGATAAACTGAAATTATATACGCATTAATTCTGTTTTCTTACTATAGCATATTCGTCGTCTAATTTAAAAAAAGGACATTCGCGTTCTGACGATACTATATATCTCATGTAATCATCCTCATCCATATCAACAAGACAGACATAGCAGTCGTCGTCCTCGTCATAAACATAATAACTGCACATATCACAGTTTGACTGCGCCATAAATATCACCACCACACTGATTATATCGCGGCTGCCGTGTTTTTTCAACTGCGTTTTTGCTGATGCTTATAATAGTTTCAAAAATGTTACAGTATATATAACCTGTTAAAAATGCTTGATGTTTCGGCATAAATGTTGTAAAATGTATTAGACGACCCGAAAATGAGGTGAATGTTGGGATGAATAAGAAAATATTAAGTCTTTTGACCGCGTTTGTAATTATTGTGCTGCCGCTTTTTTCGGTTAGTGCTGAGGCAATCAAGCCGGCAATAAGATTGTCCTGCTCCGTTGACGGTTCTATGCCGAGCGACAAAAAGTTTGAAATAACCGTTAAAAAATATGCCATTGATGAGGCAGACGACGATGCCGAGCCGGTGAGTACCGATAAGCTTACCATTGATACCGCCTCCGCAGCAGATAAGGAATATGCGTTTGCTGCAGGAGACATAGGATTGTATAAATTCGATTTTTATATTTCCGGATGCAGTGACAGCTCTATCGCTTCTGACGGAAGCGTCGTTACTGTATATCCCGGACAGGACGAGATAAGGGTCAGCTATCCGGACAGGGAAGAAACATTTGATCTTGCAAATATAGAAAACCCGCCGGTCGTGACCGTAAAGGGCACAAAAGTCCAGCAGGTAAAAATTGAGCTTGCGGACAATAAAACCGTCTCCAAGGTCTATGACGGTAAAACTTCCGTATCGATACCGGCTGACTGCTACAAGCTCATAGGCGTTGTAAGCGGAGACGATGTAAAACTGGCGTATAAATCAGCCGTTTTCAACAGCCCGGATGTAAAATCGGCAAAAAGGGTCAAGGTGACGGGACTTTCGCTTACCGGAAACGATGCCGCAAAGTACAAGCTTGCTACCGAAAGTTTTGAGATAACCGGAAAAATAACGGCAAGACCAATTACTGTCACCGCAAATGATATTGTTATTACCGAGGGCGCTAACGAGCCTGAGCTTACATATACTCTGTCGGAACAGCTTATTGAAGGCAATTCGGCGGTAGGCACGCTTGCAAGAACGGCAGGCAGTGAAGCAGGAAGCTATATTATTACAAGAGGCACCCTGACCTTCGGTGATAATTATGAGGTGACGTTTGTTGAGGGTCACCTTACCGTTTCCAACTATACGCTTGTTGAGGTCATTGACCAGGTGCTGGGCATAAAGATATCCGGATATATAGATAAATCGTCATCGGTTTCCGCGGTGAAACTGGCACAGTCAGACGGCAGCTATAAAGCACTTGCCGATGCCGCAGGTTCGGTCGGGCATGTGATTGCCGCTTATAATATAATGCTTGACACCCCGAAGCACGACGGTGATCTTACCGTAACCTTCCCGGTCGATGCAAAATATGAGGGCAAGCAGATATACATATATCAGCTTATGTCGTCAGGTGCTGTATCATCATATAAGACTGCGGCTGTTGACGGCACTGTTTCGCTCAAAACATCGGAGTGCACCCAGTTTGCCATTGTTGCCGAGGGTCAGGTCGAAGAAAAGCCTATGCCTAAAAAAACCTCGCTAGGTAAGACTGCCCTAAAGGTCATACTGATACTGCTTGCGGTTGCTCTGGGACTTGCGCTGCTCATTGCCCTGTTCTTCTTCGGTATGGTATTCTTCAATAAGACTGATGAATTAAAACGTATCATTAAAAAGTTCAGACGTCTGTTTAAGAAAAATAAACGCTAAAAACACAGCCGGTGTATCTTTAAGATGCATCGGCTGCTTTTTGCATTTTTACAGTCAAAAAAACAGACAATAAAAAACTCCTGCACTTTAAGTACAGGAGTTTTGTATCGCGCCGCCGAAAAAGATATATAAATATCCGGCTCGCGTCGTTACGCATGATTGTTTTCTTTTGCCGTATTAAGTGATGAAATAAGTATTCTTTTTATTTCAATGCACTTGTCAAGTATTGTTCTATCGCTATAATACCCACTTTCGATCAGAAGTTCAAGCCAATATTCTGTCTCAGAACATTCTTTTAAGGCAATATGTAGCTTTGCGATGAAATCCGCCCTTCCTTGTGCATAAAATGCTTCGCGGACATTTGCCCCGATGCTCGTACCGGAGCGCAAAAACTGATTGATAAGTGCACCTTCACATTTTGCCTCGCGCAGCACCCGACACGAGCGAATGACTTCCAACGCAAAAGCCTTTGACTTCACCATCAATGCACTTTCCGCCATACAGCTTCGCTCCTTACACGTTTTACTTAAAATTGTTTTTCGCCTGAAGGCGAAAAGCCACATCACTTCTTCACTGTTCACTATTACTTATTCCTTCCAAAAAGCTTCTCGAACCGGTTTAGTGAAAAGTGAAGAGTGAAAAGTGAAAAAGTAAAACCTTCCCGGACGAGGATCGGGAAGGTTTTTGGCTGAGGAATAGGGATTTGAACCCCAACAAACAGAGTCAGAGTCTGTCGTGCTACCGTTACACCATTCCTCAAAACTGACAATGACTATTATATCCTAAAATACCGAAAAGTCAAGTGATTTTTGAAAAAAATATATAATTTATTTGGATAGCATATAAAGCACTTGTAATAATCAGGCATTTCATTTATAATTTATATGGTATTGAGACAAAAAGGGGGATAGCCCGTGACATGCAATATATGCCCGAGAAAATGTAACGCAGACAGAAGCGAGTCGGGCAATACCGGCGGCTTTTGCAGGATGCCGCTGCAGCCGGTCGTTGCCAGGGCGGCTCTCCATATGTGGGAGGAGCCGTGCATAAGCGGTACTAACGGTTCCGGGGCAATATTTTTCAGCGGATGCTCCCTTAAATGCGTGTTTTGTCAGAATTATAAGATATCACATAAAAGCTTTGGTAAGACGATCACGCCTTTAAGACTCGCAGAGATATTTTCCGAGCTTGAGAAAAAAGGCGCGCATAACATCAACCTTGTCAACCCGACGCATTTTTTGTTTGCAATCAGTGAGGCTGTGAAGATATACAGACCGAATATCCCTATTGTTTATAATTCGGGCGGATACGACCTTGGCGAGTCGATAGAAAAAGCATCTGAATTTGTCGATATTTTTCTCATGGACCTTAAATATATGTCACATGACCGGGCGCTGAAATATTCCGGCGCTGCTGACTATCCGCAGGTCGCGACCGCGGCGATTCTAAAATGCAGAGAACTGCGAGGGACAGCAGAATTTTACGATAACGGTATGATGAAAAGAGGACTGATAATAAGGCACCTCATTTTACCGCATGGACTTTGCGACACAAGAAATGTGATAAATTGGGTGGAAAACAATGCGCCGGATGCAGTGTTCAGCCTTATGAGCCAATACACACCCTGCGGTGACCTTGAAAAGTTTCCTGAAATCAACCGTAAGCTTTCGGTCACAGAACACAGGAAGGCGCTTGCCATGCTTTCAAAAAGCAGTATCCGCAATTCTTACTGTCAGCAGCTTTCAAGCTCCGGAGGTCAGTTTATCCCGGCTTTTGACCTTCAGGGTGTATGATATATTTTTATATGAAACTGTGTATTTCAATGGGGTGGGTATATGAGTAAAAGCAGCAAAACAAAACGCATTATTGCTATAGCTGTCGCAGCCGTTATAGTTGTGACCGTACTTTGGGATATTTCTTTCTCGGAAGAAAGGGTGCGCCTGTTGTAAACGACATGACCGGTACCGATGCGGCGGCGGTCGCAGAATATAAGCGCAGCAACACTGCTAAAAACAGCGTTGAAGCAGTGCTGAGCAGTAATGTGTATTCAATAACCGGCGCCGATGCCGATAAGGTAAACAGCAGCATAAAAAGCGTCAGTCCCACGAATCTCGGACTGTATGTGACAGTAGGGGAAGGTACTGCGCTTGATAACATCGGTTCAGGCGATGTGTTTTTCCTTGACGGTTCTGAGTCAACTCCGCTCGGTGAGCCGTATTTCGGCAAAGTGTCAAGTGTTTCTGCTGATGGGAAGGACAAGCAGTTTATTTTTGAAACGCCAATGGTAGACGAGGTCTTTGATCTGCTTGACCTCAATATGGAAAAAACGCTTGCCTCTGATGATATAAATGTAATAAAGACCATTAACGGCGTTACCGTCACCAAGGTTGATGACCTTTATTCGCATTTCGGAAATTCCGACACTAACGCCGGTGACAACAGCAATACCGAAACTCCGACGCCGCTTTCAGGCACTTATACCCCGGCTCCGACCCCAATGTCAAAGGAGTCATTTGATGTAAAAGACGGTCTGCTCCTTGAATGTGAATTTGATCTGTTTGAAGCTTTCGGACTCAAAGAGGAAGACGAAAATCCCAAATCACAAAAATACAACACCGTCGAGGATCAGATGATCACGGTGTACAAGACCCACACCGGTAAGTGCTATCATGAGTCTACCTGCGTGCATTTGAAATCAAGCAAAATTGAAACAACACTTGCTGAGGCTAAACGGGAAAAGCTCCGCCCCTGCAAGGTGTGCAATCCGCCTGTAAGCGAAGCCAGTGAGCTTGAGCCGTCGCTCAATGTCACCGGTAAGGTGGGACTGGAAAATCTGTCACTTTTCTTTGATTATGACTGGGATATATTAAGCGGCGACGGGCTGAGGGAGCTGTCGGCAAATGTTGACGGTACATTTATATTTGAAATTGGTCTTGAGTCCAACGCAGAGTTTGAATTCAGCGGTCAGGACACTAAGCTTATCAAGGCAGATAATTTCCTTAAGGTCTCCGGATTGAAGGAAAAACTGTTCCCGATAGCTTTTATAGGATATAACGGCTCTCTTGTCACTAATGTAGGCGGCGGAAATCAGGCAATACGCGCAATGACTGCCGTACCGGTAACGGTCGGAGCGGTATTCTATATCGATATAAACGGCAATATTACTGTCGGCTCATCGGTAAGCTTTTCATATACATATGATTTTAATGCGTCATACGACGTTGTTAAAAACGGTAAATGGGTATGGGATCAAAAGGACAGCAGCGGTGAGTCAGATTGCTCGTTCAAATTGGCTTTTGAAGCCAAGGGAGATGTTGACACCTGCCTGGGTGTCTCTATAGGACTTTACATATTTAACCTGAACCCGTTTGAAATAAGCCCCGTTAAGGTTGGTGCCGAGGCTGAGGGAAGCATGGAAATGTCGGTCACCATCGATAAAAACGGAATCAGCGATGAGGTCACGGGAGATCTGTATGCAAGAATATATGCCAAGCTGATTGAACTTAAGGTTAATCTAAAGATCAAAGCTGAGCTGTTTTCGGGTAAACTCAGCTTCGGATTGAATCTTGATTATTCGAGAGTTCTGAGTGATGTTACATTAGCTGAATTCGGCACTAAAAATCCGACGCGGTATGATAAATCGACAATGTCGTACTCTAATGTAACCGCAAGTGACAATGACGCTTTCTATTATAAAAATGAGGAAGGTAAGCTCATAAAAGAGATCGGCGGTCAGCGGTTTGATCTTTATACCGATGAATTCTTTATCATATGCGGAATTGACGAGACGTATATCTATCTTTTAAAGACCAATGAGAACGGCTGCTACGATATATGCCGCGTAAATAAAAGCGACGGCAACAATAAAACGCTTATTGAAAATGTTGCAACCTCTCTGTATTTTGATGAGGACAGTATATATTACACGACAGATTTCACCAAAAAGACCCTGACTAAGTATAACCGCATGTTTGATAAATCAAATGATATTTCAACGTTTTCAGACGAAGTGAGCCTTGTTCGTCCTGACGGTGAAGGTCTTTATGTTGTGACAAGCGGTGATAATTTCCTGTCGTGGTTTATAGGAAGCGATTCGGCTGCGTATTACATTGAGAAAGACGGCTCGGGACTTGTAAGCTACGGAAAGAGCTTTGATGTATCAAAATATCATGTTAAGAACAGGAAAAACTACAGCTACGCTACCCGTTATATTTCGGGCGGATATTTAAGAAGTGCTGCAGAGCAGGTTGTGTGGCTCGGCGCCGACTCCGCGTCAAATGTGATCGTCGAGGGTGCAAGCGGATGGAATCCCACCGAGGACGGTATATTTGTTACAAAAGATAATTACGGCAGTACGCCTTCTCACAGAATAGTGCTTTATAAGGCGGCTGACGGCAGCACCGTAGATGTGGCGCCGGTATATAATACCAAAGCTTTCTTTACCCTCTGCAAGGGCAAAAACGGAAAGTGGTATTTCATAGATCAGACCGACGACGGACTGATACTCTGCACAATGAATGAGGACTTCTCAGACCTTACTGTCATACAGAACATTGATCTCGGCGGAAGATCGGTTGACCTCGACAAATGCGGAGCTGAAATAAGCAATAACCAGGTGTTCTTCTACAATATGCAGGACAACAAAAAAACAGAGGTACTCTACCGCTACAATGTGGCGAAATAAGGGGTGATTTTATGAAGTTTAAAAGATTTGTTTCGCTGCTGTGCGTTTTATTTATCGCTTTCTCAGTTTGTTCTGCAGCAACGGTATTTGCAGAAGCATCTGCTGTGGCTTTTAAGGGGACAAGAGTCCTTGAACTTGAGTCCGATCCGTCGGATATGGATAACTACATAAACGGCGGCAGAGCGGCGTTTGATCTTATGCTCAGGAAAAATGCACCGGAATGGCTGAAATTTTCTGTCAGTACCCGTGACAGAAAGGTATTGACCTCTATATCATTCGAATTCGGCTCATATGAAGAACTGACCGAGCGGCTGGGTGTACTGCTGACCGTTTCTCCGTCGGTGGTTTACTCGGATGACGGTGAGTTTATGTACGCCGAAGGCTTTCTGTCTGCGGAACTGCTGAATTTCGCGCTGCTCCCGTTATCATACGGCCCGAAAGATGGGACAGAGGTCTTTAGAACGGCTGAAAATAAACTTATATTGGGCGATAATGAGTACACCTCAGAGGGCAACATGATGTCTGCCTTTGAAGGGGACAGAATACTTGCAGACGCATTTGATATGCATACTGAGGTCGTAAATGACGTATATACGCGTTGGCTCATACTGTGGCTCAACAACGACAGTGCGGACAAAAAGGATGCCGCTGTAATAGAAAAACGTTTTAAGTCGGTTGAAAAGCCTGTTGTTGAGGATGAAGGAAACGCAAAAAAACTAAAGGTTGAATTCAAAGCCAATACCGAAGCTGAGCTGACCACCAAAACAATGATGTGTCTTCATGCGTCAGCAGCTATTCTGAAGTCTTATGAATATGTTGACAGCGACAATGTGAAGGTTACGAGAACCGAGTATATAGATACTGCATCAGTATTGCGTGAAAACAAAAAATTTGCGTATAAATATATAATGTCGGAAAGCTACAGGGAATTTTCTGTGCCGGATGACAGCAAGGCTGTAGTTGCCGGAAACTCTGTTTCGGCAGAAAATCTGTCAAAAATAGTTATAAGCTATGAATGTGATCCCGGCTTTGCTTCGGTTGATGTTATAAACGATCTTTCATCGCTTTTTGGCAGAATGACGCAGAAAATCGTATATAAAATGCCGATGTCGGTTGCCGGATACTTTCACGACGAGATTAAGGAAGAACTCAGCGGCAAGCTGATAAAGGGCAGCACTCTTAATATATATGAAACCGGCGGAAACAGGTGCTATGAGCTTGTCTTTTCATCGATAGCCGCAGACGAAATAAATAAACTTGCAGACGCTATAGGTATTTCGTTTGAGTTCGAAAGGAAAACATCATTTATACCGTTCTTAAAATCTACCGTCTCGCAGAGCGTAAAAAGTAAAAGTCCTGTGAAGAGGTTTGCTGCACCGGATGAATCAAATATTATTATATTACTGTCGGGAACATCATTTTCTCCTGACAGTAACGCAAAAAAAGGCATATATGTAAATGGCAAAACGGTGACTGCTCCCATCGGCACAAAGGGAAATGTACAGTTTTCGTACCGGGAGCTGTATTTGCCGAAGGCGCTTTTGCTGCTGATTTTAATTGTTGTTGTGGTCATTGCCGTACTGATAATAATAAAGAAGCTGCGTGCACGCTTTAAAAGTGCCGGAGCAAAGCAAAAAAGAATGAAAAATCACCCATCGTCAACTGTTTGCCCGAATTGCAGTAAGGAATGTTCACCGAACGATTTGTTCTGTATGAATTGTGGGTTTAAACTGAAGTAAAATACTTTTATTATCCTCTTGACTTTGATTTTTTTATTGTGGTACAGTAGCTTTATGTCTTTAAACTGGGGTATTTTATGATTAATTTATCTGATAATTTTAATTACGGAAAGCTGCTGCGCTTTACATTTCCGTCGATAATAATGCTTGTATTTTCTTCTGTTTACGGCGTTGTTGACGGGTATTTTGTTTCAAACTATGCTGGCAAAACATCCTTTGCCGCCGTGAATTTCATCATGCCGGTGCTTATGATTTTGGGATGTATCGGTTTTATGTTCGGAACGGGCGGCGGTGCGCTTATCGCTAAGACTTTGGGCGAAAAGAACGATAAAAAAGCAAACGAAATATTCACGATGATAGTGGCTGTGTCTGTCGGCGTCGGTGTTTTCCTCACTGTTTTGGGCATTGCTTTGATGCCTTTAATATCGCTGCTGCTCGGTGCTGACGGCAAAATGCTGGATGATTCAGTGCTTTACGGCAGAATAGTTACTATAGGTCTGCCGTTTTATATTCTGCAGTATGAATTTCAGTGCCTGTTTGCCACAGCAGGCAAGCCTAAGCTCGGTCTTTATGTTACCGCAGCAGCAGGCGTTACGAATATGGTGCTCGATTATCTGCTTGTCGCCGTTTTTCCGCTTGGGATTATCGGCGCTGCTGCTGCTACCGCTTTCAGCCAGTTTGTTGGCGGCGTTATACCGCTGATTTATTTCCTTAGGGAAAACAGCAGTCTGCTGCGATTTACAAAATTTAAGTTTGATGGCAGGGCTCTGTTTAAAACCTGCACAAACGGATCATCTGAATTTTTAAGCAATATAGCAATGTCTGTCGTAAGTATGCTTTACAACCGTCAGCTTATGCGCTATGCCGGTGAGGACGGCGTTTCGGCTTACGGAGTGCTGATGTATGTCGGCATGATATTTATGGCTGTATTTGTGGGATATTCGGTAGGTGTCGCGCCTATTGTAGGATACAATTACGGGGCGCAAAATAAGGAACAGCTGAAGAATATTCTGAGAAAGAGCACCGTTGTGATTTTTGTCACCGCTGTCATTATGTTTGCGGCAAGTGAGTTTTTGTCAGCTCCGCTGTCTCGGATTTATGTCGGGTACGACCAAAATCTGCTTGAAATTACTGTGGATGCATTTAAAATCTTTTCGTTTGCTTTCCTGTTTTCGGGATTTGCAATATTCGGCTCATCGTTTTTCACCGCTCTTAACGACGGTCTTACTTCGGCGCTTATATCCTTTTTCAGGACGCTTGTTTTTCAGGCGGCATCAGTCCTTATTTTCCCGCTCATATGGGATCTGGACGGTATATGGATATCAATAGTCGCCGCTGACGTCATGGCGGTTGCTCTGACCCTTGTGTTTGTATTTGCCAAACGTAAAAAGTACGGGTATCTGTAATTTTCACCTGAATATAGGTTTATTTATTAAGGCTGGTGGATTCAATGATTCTCTTTTTCATAAGGCATGCCGATCCTGTTTATTCGCCGGACAGCCTCACGCCGCTCGGCAGCAGACAGGCTGAATCACTTGCAAAACGGCTGTCGCTTTACGGTTTGGATGAGATCTATGCCTCAAGCTCTAACCGTGCAATAATGACGGCAGGACCGACCTGTGAGCTGCTTAAAAAAGAAGCTGTTATTCTGGACTGGTGCAATGAGGGACATGCCTGGAAAGAGCTTACCGTGACAGATGAAAACGGTAACCGTATGTGGGGATTTCAAAATGCACAAACGGTAAAGGATTTTGCTTCTGATGAAGTCGTGAAGTTAGGTGCCGAGTGGTACGATCACCCGAGATTTAAAAACACAAGCTTTAAAGAAGGCATAAAACGTATTAAGGGCGAGACGGATAAATTTATGGCTTCTTTGGGGTATCTACATATGCAAAACAGTTACCGCACGGAAATGCCCGATGACAACAGGCGTGTGGCACTCTTTGCTCATCAGGGATTCGGACTTGCGTTTTTAAGCAGCCTGCTTGACATTCCTTATCCGCTTTTCTGTACGCATTTCGACATTTCTCATTCAGGCATGACGGCGATCGAATTTAAAAGCAATAACGGATTTGTTGTACCGCAGATACTTCAGCTTTCAAATGACTCACATTTGTATAAAGACGGATTACCGACTAAATACCAAAACAGAATATACTTTTAAATTAAAAAAGACGGCTGAAATAGCCGTCTTTGAGCGTGTCGAAAAAGTCGACACGCTTTTGGACGGGAATGCCGCTCGCTCGAAAATCAAAGATTTTCGGACTGCGCTCTATCCCCGCCAATACCACCCCAGTGTCCTTGAAAAACCGCTATATTCTGCGGTTTTTCGCTTACAAGGTGTTTTTCCGCCGCGCATGTCAGCGGAAAAACAGAAAATGCAGCATAATCGACGAAAGAGTAGACTTTGAGGTTTATCGACAGACTGAAAGACGGCTGAAACAGACGTCTTTCTTTTTGGTTATTCTTTAATTAAAGCTCATGCAGTATGTCGAGCACTGCTTCGAGCTGTTCGGGCTTTACCTTATCGGGGAATTTATCAGCCTTTACGCAGTCCGCAAAATATCTGATTTCATTGGCATATGCGTTGCTTTTGGGCAATCCGATGCTGCCGTTATCGGCGTCGCCGCTGTCGGATACAGGAGTTATAATATTGCCGTCTTGCTCAAATATCTTGAGCACACCGTTTTCCCAAAGCGCCACAGCCTTTTCAAACTGGAAGCGGAAATCGGCGGTAAACGGATATGGAGAATCGAACCATGAGGCTTCGGCGTTTATAAAGAAATCGTCGTATTCATATGTAGCCGATATATAATCCTGCAGTCCGTTCTTTGTTCTGCGGTCGCTGAACTTTTTAGGCTTTCCGAAAGCATATACAATAAAATCAAGATCATGTATATGCAGGTCGAAGGGTACAAGACCGCTGCGCTTTTCGTCGCTCATCCAACCGTCCCAGCTCCACTTCGGGCGGCAGCCGAGCCTTCTCATCGAGCCGGCAAGCAGCTTGCCGTATGTGCCTTCGTCATATATCTTTTTGATGACTTCATATTCCGGCCAGAAACGCAGCACCTGTGCGATCATGTACTTTACATTGTTGCGCTTTGCAGCACCGTACACGCGCGCTACGTCGTTATGATTCAAAGACACCGGCTTTTCACATATTACGTTTATGCCTTTGTCCATTGCCTTGACAGAAAAATCTGCATGCAGATATGTCGGCAGGCAGATATCGAGAATATCTATCTGCTCTTTTTCAAGCATCTCATCAAAATCTGTGTAGCAGCGCTTTGTATCTTTGAATTTTTCCATTCTTTCGGGGCGGATATCGCAGAGAGCCAGAAGCTCGGCGTCATCCATCTTGTCCCACGCTGAAATATGGGAGGCGCTTATTCCTCCTACACCTACAAGTGCAACTTTTAACATATCGTATCACTCCCGTATATATTGTTTATAATATCCTTAAGGTATATTTTAGCGTGGCGAATGTCCTCAATCTGTTTTGGACCTGTTATTTCACGCTCTATCGTTACATATCCGTTATACCCAAGCTCGTGCAGCTTTTTGAAAAGGGCGTTGAAATCGACCTTGCCTTCGCCGATTTTGACTTCTTTGCCTAAGTTTTTGCCCTCGGTAGGGTAGAGACCGTCCTTAGCGTGAATGTTCATTACATATTTGCCGAAAACGTCGAGCGCGTCAACAGGATTTGCCTTGCCGTAAAGTATCGGATTTGCTGTGTCGAGGTTTACGCCGAGGTTGGGAGCACCCGTTTCCTCAAAGCAGCGCAGCATTGTTACCGGAGTTTCCTGACCGGTCTCAAACAGCAGGTACTGACCGTTTAGAGCCAGGTGGTCGGCAACCTTTTTTACCGACTCGCACAAAGGCGCAAATTTAGGATCGTTTGGATCCTCAGGAATAAAACCCATATGTGTGACAACGTTCTTTACACCGAGTATTGCGGCAAAATCACCGCCGTCGCAAAGATTTTTAATGCGCTGTTCGCTGTATTTCTGCGGTACAAGCCCTATCGTTTTGGGACCGTCGTAAAAATTCCAGACGCATGGACCTTCCCAGCCGCACCAGAAGGCAGATATGGTTATTCCGTTTTCAGCAGTAAGCTTATTGATAATATCAGCATTTTCCTTTGTGAAAAGTGCAGGCTTCCAGCATATGAGCTGGCAGTTGTCAAAGCCCTCATTTTTCAGATCGCTGAATTTTTTTGACATTTCATCGATTTCATGAAAATCTATGCAAACGCCTATATTCATTATATACCTCCTAAAATTACTTGCATTCACTCTTGTTTTATGATAGCATAGCATTGTAGAAAAATGGTAGAATGTTTTTGACGACTATTAGCACAATATTGACATGGTGGTGGCTGTTTTGTATCTTGACAGTAAAAAGGAATTGCTGTTTGCGATAAGCAATGACAGTGCCGTTAATGTGCTGGATCTGCTGCCGAGGGTGCCTAATTCGGTCTGCTTTACAGCTCACTGGCATGAAAGAATGGAGCTTAATTATGTCATTTCAGGCTCAATGACCGCGAGGATCGGCGGCAGGGAAGTCGTAGTCAGCGAAGGCTGTGTTGCCATAATTCCTCCTTGCCGGCTTCATTGGGGCAAGGCAGGTGAAAACGGCGTTGTTTACAGGACGATAATGTTTGATGTCTCGGAATTTTTCAACAAATGCGGTGCGACCGAAAAATTGATAACGCCCGTTGCCGACCAGCATGTTGAATTCTTGCCGGTGACCGATGATAAAAGAATAACATCGGCACTGGATCGGCTTATTGAGGAGTATACAAACGGCGACTCGTATTCCTCGGTGCTTATCATCTCGGAAATATACGAAATACTGGGACTTTTATACAGATGCTGTCTGACAGAAAAAAGTGCCGGTAATATTTCGGATGAAAAGTTTAAAATTATAACACAATACATCTCGGAGCATTTCACCGAGGAGCTGACGCTTGATAAGCTGAGCCGGATGTTCGGCTACGACAGGTCGTATTTTTGCCGGACATTCAAGTCGGTCACCGGACTTAGCCCTATAAATTATATCAATATTTCAAGACTTGAAAAAGCAAAAAACATGCTGTCCCAAAGTGACACTAAAATTTCGGAAATATCGCTTCTGTGCGGATTTTCGGATCCCAATTATTTTTCGCGCTGCTTTAAAAGGCAGTTCGGTATATCGCCCGGCGCATATCGCAGTTCCATCAGAGGTAAACTTAATGAGCCGGAAATTATATAAGTGAGGTAAAAATTATGAAAACTGTTATTGCATCTGACATTCACGGCTCAGCCTATTATTGCGGACTTCTGGCAGAGGCTGTAAAAAGCGAAGGAGCCGACTGCCTGCTTCTGCTCGGCGACGTTCTGTACCACGGTCCGCGTAACGATCTGCCGAGAGCCTATGCGCCCAAAGAGGTGATATCAATACTGTCCGGAATGGACGTAAGGATGTTTTCGGTGCGCGGCAACTGCGACACTGAGGTCGATCAGATGGTTCTTCCGTTTCCTGTGCTTGCAGATTACTCAATAATACCGGTGGGTAAAAGCCTTATTTTCGCGACCCACGGACATGTTTATAACGAGGAGCACCTGCCGCCGTTAAAGTGCGGCGATATCCTGCTCCATGGTCATACACATGTGCCGAAATGCATCGACCACGGAAATTATATTTACATGAATCCGGGATCAGTATCAATACCGAAAGAGCAAAGCTGCCACAGCTATATGACCCTTTCTGACGGGCTGTTTTTGTGGAAGGATCTTGAAACGGGTAATGTTTATAATGAGTATCGTAAGATATAACTTTATTGTGATTACTTGACTTTTAAAGGGTATTTTGTTATGCTAAAAAAAGGGATATCTGATATTTTGATGTTGTCATATACTGCGGCAAACCATTGATATCATGCAAAACGTCAGGTAAACATATTTGGGAGGGAAACAAAAAATGAGCGGTGATCTTTTCGAACCGAATACCGAAGCTCTTTTTGAACGCGGACTGTTCTTTTTAAAGGAACAGGAATTTAAAGCTGCAAGCCTGTATTTCAATCAGATACTTGATATCGACCCCCAAAACGCCAAGGCTTTTTGCTCAAAGGGACAAAAAATGACCAATGGGAGAAAGCCGGTACGGGGCAAGCAGGAAAGCGGGAGTCAAAAAGGCTTCCGCTTTCCTGCTTTTTTAGCTTAGGTCAGAAGTTTTGTTCGCAGAATGGCTGAAATCTTCGGAAAAAATTCGAAATCAGGCGAAAAGGGATTGTATTTGTCACGATTTTATGCTATACTATATATAATAGTAGAGTCACGCGGAGGACTCTCCGCTTTCCAAAATATCGAGGTGAAGAAAAAGCGCAAAGCGAGGACGAGGCTATGACGATGCACAGAGGTACAACTGCATCCTTCGAGCGGCGTGTGACCGCTTTCTTGTCGTACCTATTCAGTCCGCTCGGTAATTTCACAGGGTTGTTATGTCAGAAGGCAGAGTGCGTGTGCACCCTGCCTTCTTGTTTATTCCGTGCCTGCTTTTCCATGAGCGAACGCCGTTTTCAACCAATAAAAACTTAAAAGCAGTATCTTTCCATTAAAAAGATTTTTGCGAGGTGTACAAAATATGTTGCTTGAACTGAAAAACATCGACAAGTCTTTCGGCGAAAAGAAAGTTCTCAAGGGAGTTTCGTTTGTCGCAGAAAGCGGAAAGGCGTTTGGGTTGCTCGGAAGAAACGGCGCCGGAAAAACAACCTCTATCCGTATTCTGATGAATGTGTTTCCCGCTGATGCCGGCGAGGTGCTGACAGACGGCAAGCCGATTGACTATGATAAGATAAGCCTTGGATATCTTCCAGAAGAACGGGGTTTGTACCCTAAAAAGTTGATTATAGACCAACTCGTCTATTTTGCCGAGCTGAAAGGCATGAAGCGCACAGACGCCGTGCAGTCGGTGGATCGTTGGCTGAAAAGACTGGAGTTGTACGAGTATCGCAATAAACGGTTGGATACTCTATCCAAAGGGAATCAACAGAAAATACAGTTGATCACAGCACTTGCACACGATCCCCAAATCGTTATTCTCGACGAGCCGTTTTCCGGACTTGATCCGGTCAATGCAATACTTCTGAAGGATGTGGTGAAGGAACAGATTGCGCGGGGAAAAATCGTTTTGTTTTCAAGCCATCAGATGAGCTACATAGAGGAGTTTTGTGACAGCATTGCCATTATCAATGCGGGAAAAGTCGTGCTTCACGGCGACCTCCGCGAAATCAAGAGAAATTATGTCCGCGACCGTTTAGTCGTGCGCACGGATAATCCCGAACAGATCAAAGCAGATTTCAAAGACGACTGCACCGTACAGGAGGATGGCTCTCTCATACTTCGGCTTGCAAGTCCCAACGATAAGCAGACCGCAATGAAACACCTTGCGGAAAAATATGATATTGACGAGATCAAGGTGTTTGAACCCTCCCTGAACGATATATTCGTGGAATATGCGGTCGAACAGGAATAAGGAGGCAGGACGATTATGAAACAGTTTGGAAAAATATTCAGATTTGAAATCAAAGGCTATCTGAAAAACAAGATTTTTGTGGGCAGTACGATTTTTCTCGTTGTGGTGCTCGCAGTTGTTATGTTCATTCCCAACATCAAATCTGCGTTCCAAAGCGACAGTACGAAAGAAAAGCCCGTGATGATCGTATATGCGGAGGATGAAGCTCTTTCGGGTTTCGTCAAAGAGTATTTCTCCGCAGCCTTTACCGGTTACAATGTAACGGTGTCCGGCGGAACGGTTGAGAACATCAAAGAACAGGTAATTTCGGGAGATGCAGAATGCGCGTTTGTTATGGACGGTGCGGTTTCATACACGTATTACGTAAACAATCTTTCTATCTCCGATTATAACATGTCTGTTGCCAATGCCGCATTGCAGGAGGCCTACAGAGCAAATGCGATGATTCGGTACGGCTTTACGCCCGAGCAGGTAGGAGAGATTATGTCCGCCAACATCCGTGGGAATACGAGTGTGCTCGGAAAAGATCAGACACAGAACTTTTTCTACACCTATATCATGGTTTTTGCTTTGTATATGGTGATCATGCTTTACGGTCAACTGGTTGCAACCAACGTAGCGACGGAAAAAAGCTCAAGAGCGATGGAAGTGCTGATAACCAGCGCAAAGCCCGCAAGCATGATGTTCGGCAAGGTTCTGGCCTCCTGTATTGCCGGATTTGCTCAACTTATAGCGGTATTCGGCTCTGCGATTCTGTTTTACGGTGTCAATAAATCCGCATGGAACGATAACATGATGATCGCATCCTTCTTCAATATCCCCGTTGACCTGTTTGTCTATATGCTTGTCTTCTTCGCTCTCGGTTTTCTTGTTTATGCCTTTCTTTACGCCGCGGTCGGATCGACGGCTTCAAAACTGGAGGATATAAATACCTCGGTGTTGCCGATCACGTTTTTGTTTATTATTGCCTTTATGATTGTCGTGTTTGCTATGGCGGGAGGAAACGTTGATACGACGCTGATGAAAATCTGTTCGTATATCCCGTTCATTTCACCCATGGCGATGTTTACGAGAATCTGCATGAGCACGGTAGCGTGGTATGAAATCGCAATCTCCATTGCGGTTCTTATCGGTTCAACCGTAGGAATCGGCTTTCTTTCTGCCAAGATATACCGTGTAGGAGTATTGCTTTACGGAAGAAAACCGACGATAGTCTCCATTTTCAAAGAGATACGGAAAGCATAAAATCAAATATATTCCGCAATCGCAGGAAGGGGTGCCAATGGAAAAGCGCAACAGAAGAATATTTGCCGGCTTTTACAGGCGGTACGACAGCAAATTCGTCTATGTGGCAGCCGTCGTTCCCGATGCGGATACCGGAGAGCAGATGGTCATCTTTCACGAGGGGATCGACGCCTGCGAATGCAAGTATTACTGCATGACAAAGGAATCCTTCTGCGAAACGGTGGAGGTGAACGGCGAACGGATGGATAAGTTCACCCGTCAGCCGCAGGTCAGAATCACGGACACGCATATAGAGAATCTGAAAGGCGGCGGCTTTGGCGGCCCCATCCGAAGAAAGAAACTGAAGGACGAGGAAGAGCTTGCATACGAATACCGTCGATTTCGCTCCTCTCAGACCTATACCGACTATGCCAAAGACCTATGCAAAAACTATAAAACCGATCTGCGCCGATACAGGCTGTGCGTGTCGCAGAAACGGTATATCGGCTTGTTGGAGAAGGAAGAATTCGATATTCTCAAAGAGGACTTGTCCTTTCTGAACGACTGTCTCAAAACCGTTCTCAAGGACTACGGCGCGTATTTCAAGGAACGGTATATCGAGGGCAAGTCCGTCCGCAAATATGCCGAGGCGCACGGCATGAACCGCGGCAGCGTGGATCACCTCAATCGGAAATTCATTGCGGAGCTTGCCGCCGTTCTCAAGGCAAGAGATGATTCGGACGGCATCTGCCGTCTGCGCCAAAAATAGAATCAACATATTTTCAATGGGCGTCTGCTTGTAAAAAAGCAGGCGTCTTTTTTTGCGCTCAAATTGCTCCGTTAACTTTGAATATTTTGTAAACTTTTCGTTTTTCGGGTAGTCAACTCCCCGATTTTTCGGCTTAAAAAGTGAGAGGAAAAATTTTTGGTTGTATCCCCCTGCATTTTTTCCTTTGGACAAGTGAGAGGATAAATTTTCTGAAACAGGGGCTAAAAAGCACCTCTGAGTGAGGAAACAGGCAAAGGACTTTTCCCCGCCGGACATATTTCTTTTCTGCCGTTATGTCAGGACTGTGTCAGACAGGCATTGAATCGGCAGGAAAAGTGAAGGGATATTTTTCTCTCCTCTCCGCCGTTATGACACAACTATGACAGCCGGAGAATCGTTTCCCAAAGAAGAATGAGGGGATATCCTCTCAAACACAACCGAATACCCTGCCGACAGGATATGCGGCGGCGGACTTTGCGGGGACAGCGATCCGAGGGATCGTGCCGTAGGAGAAAGGCGCAGACCATGCGCTCTCGAAGGAGGACACGGCAAGCAAAGCACAAACGCCGATGCGATACACGGTCAGAAGGAGCGTAGGAACGCTGTCGGGTGTACAGGAAAAACTGCGGAGCGCGGGAAAGGACGGTGAACTTTCTCTCGCGGAACAGAGCCGTGCGCCGCAAAACAAGTTTTTATGAAAGGCGGGATGTATATGACTGTGCCGACCGAAGAAGAAAACAACAGAAAAGAAAGGAAAAACATTATGATACACGACGAACCCGAAATCCTCCGAATGTCGGAGGTGCAGCTGCGGGAGGTGGACTGGCTGTGGTATCCGTATATCCCCTTCGGAAAGCTGACCATTCTGCAGGGCGATCCCGGCGAGGGCAAGACCACCCTTGCGCTCCGCCTTGCCGCCGCCTGCTCCGCAGGCAAACCGATGCCGGGAATGAAGCCGCTGCCTCCCTTCAACGTCATCTACCAGACGGCGGAGGACGGACTGGAGGATACCGTAAAGCCCCGCCTTATCGAAGCGGACGCCGATCAGGACAGGATCATCAATATCCGCGAGGATAAAAAATCCCTGCATTTGCTGGACAGCCGCATTGAAAAGGCCATCGTGCAGTGCGACGCCCGGCTGCTGATCCTTGACCCACTGCAGGGCTACCTCGGAGAGCGGATCGATATGAACCGGGCAAATGAGATCCGTGAGGTGATGAAGTCGGTCGGTCAGGTGGCGCAGCGGACAGGCTGTGCCGTCGTGCTTGTCGGTCATCTCAACAAGGCGGCAGGCTTGAGCAGCGCCTACCGCGGACTCGGCTCCATCGACTTCCGTGCGGCGGCAAGAAGCGTGCTTGTGGTGGGCAGGCTGCGGAAAAACAAAACTGTCCGTATCGTCGTGCATGACAAATCCTCCCTTGCACCGGAGGGGAAATCTCTTGCCTTTCAGCTCGGAGATGAAGAAGGCTTCCGCTGG
This sequence comes from uncultured Oscillospiraceae bacterium, assembly GCA_900539855.1. Lineage (GTDB taxonomy): Bacteria > Bacillota > Clostridia > Oscillospirales > Acutalibacteraceae > UMGS172. The sequence goes on along the minus strand of UQDO01000001.1, from coordinate 116,795 downwards.
CTCGACGGCTATGACGAGATTTCCGCTGAAGAGCTGTTGTCGGGCTTTACCTCACAGCCGGAAACAAAGACCGCGCAGGCGGAGGAACTCATCCGCTCTATGCTGGAGGACGGAGCGGAGCTTCACTGCGAGGAGATCATCCGTGCGGCGGCGGAGAGGCGGATCTCCCGTCGAACGGTAAACGAGGCAAAGAAGAATATCTCCGGCATCGTCACACGGAAAGCGGGCGCAAGATGGCTGTGGTCAATGGAAAAGGAAGATTGCAACATTGCAGAGGTGTCCTTGAAGGAAGGATGAAACACTGCAGCCCCCGCCGATCCACTTGCAATGTTGCATTGTTCTTTTCTCTGCCGACAATACCCAAAAAACGCCCCGTGTGCCGACAACAGCGGAATCGGGCATACAACCCCGACCGCCGCGCACAAGAGCGGAATACGGCGCCTGTGGCGGCGTGTGCGGACCTTTTTCTGCCGTGAAGCTCTTCTTCTACAAGACTCGCAGGATTCAAGTTCCTTTGTGCGGTTTGCGTCCTGTTTCGCGAGAATCGGCACACGGTACGAAAATAAGCAGGAGAAAGCCGAGGGGTTGCACGGCAATCCCTCGGCGGGTTACAGCGGACGGCAACGCCGACCGCAAGAGGCTTTGTACGGCTTTTGCAGTCTAAGAATAAAACGGCAATTTAGGGGTTGCACAAATAAATCTCTCGCATATTTAGGGGTTGCGGATTTACAGGAAAAGTCCGGTCCCGTGATGGGCGGAATGTGAAAATACGAACAGCCTTACGGCGGAAAGGAATACAATGAACGATTACAAAGAATATCTTGAAACGGGGATCCTCGGCAGCTACAGACCGGAGAATGCCGTGGTTAAAAAATACGACAGCGGCGCGGCGCTCACTCTCTTCCGTGATACGGTCTGCATGCACGAGGGAGACTCCCGCGTCCGTGAGCGTGAAATGCTGATAAAGGGAAAGCGGTTTATTATCTCCTCCGTATTCCTCTCTGACGCCAAAGCCACAGCTACGGACAAAATGCTGTCTCTCATAGACGAAGACCTCGGAAGGGATGCAAAAAGTTTCTGAAACTTTTCGGTTTCGGATAGACTTTCGGCAGGCGATACGGTATACTGTGTGATACCGTATCGGCTTGCCCTGCATAAAAGGAGGATGCAAAAATGACAAGCCAAAAATACACGATACTATACGGCAGATTAAGTCAGGACGACGGAAAGGCCGTCGAATCCAACAGCGTTACCAATCAGAGGCTCATGCTTGAAAAGTACGCCCTTGACAACGGCTTTGAAAATGTTCTGTTCCTGGCGGACGACGGCTATACGGGAACAAACTTCGAGCGCCCCTCATGGAAACAGATCGAGGAAATGATCAAACGCGGCGAGGTGGAAACGCTCATCGTCAAGGATCTCAGCCGCCTCGGCAGAGAGTATCTGCAGGTGGGATATTACCTTGAGCTGTTCTTCCCGAACATGGGCGTGCGGTTCATAGCGGTCAACGACGGTGTCGATTCACTGGTCGAGGGGAGCAACGATTTCAGTCCGATACGCAACTGGGCAAACGAGCTTCACGCAAAGGATTCCAGCAAGAAGGTTCGTGCGGTGAAGAAGCTGCAGGCAGAACGGGGAGAGCGGCTCGGCGGTCGACCTCCCTACGGCTACAAAAAGGCGGACAGAGAGAGCAAGGAACTCGTCCCCGACGACGAAGCCGCGGCGGTGGTACAAAAGATCTTCTCTCTGTGCGCCTCCGGCAAAGGTCCCAATCAGATCGCCCGGATTCTCCGAGAGGAAAAGGTGCTGACACCAAGCAATTATTATTACCGAAATCACGAAAAGAGCCATGCCAAGCTGGATCTCACCCGCCCCTATGCGTGGAGCAGCAGCACCGTCACGGGAATCCTTGACAACAAGGTCTACCTCGGACACACCGTAGGACTGCGCACCACAACGATATCCTACAAGAACAAAACGACGGTGCACCGCCCCGAAAGCGAATGCGCCGTTGTGGAGAACACGCACCCCGCGCTGATCAAGAAAGAGCAATGGGATATCGTGCAGGAGGTACGCACGCACAAAAAACGCACGCCGAAGCACATGGACGAGCCGAATCTCTTTTCGGGACTTGCCTACTGCGCCGACTGCAAACGGTCGATGGTGCTGCACCGGGCAAGCAGCATGAAAAAGTCCGACTACAACTTCAAGTGCTACACCTACGGCAAGCGCGGCAGGAGCGAATGCACGCCCCACCACATCCGGGAGGAGGAGCTGTACGCCGTCGTACTGGACGATCTGCGGCGGGTGACACACTTCGCCCGCCAAAAGGAGCGGCAGTTTGCGGAGTACATCAACCGCAAAAACACGGCGCAGCTTCGGCAGGAGATCAACACGCTGCAAAAGGAGCTTGACACCATGCGCAGGCGCAGGAACGAGCTGACCGCCCTGTTCAAGCGGCTGTACGAGGACAATGTGCTCGGCCGCGTAACCAACGAGCAGTTCCGTCTTCTCTCCGCCGACTACAACGCCGAGCAGAGGGAGCTGGACAAGGCGATCCCGCAGAAGGAAGAACGGCTGGAAAAGCTGAAAGCGTCGGCCGCCAATGTGGAAGCGTTCATCGAGAAGGCAAAACGGTACAGGACCATTGACGAGCTGACGCCTCAGATCGTGCGCCTGTTCATATCCCGGATCGAGGTCGGAGAACGTGCTGTGAAGCACTCGCGGCACTCGGCTCAGAAAATTCGTATCGTTTACCGTGACATCGGAGAATGGGATCACGACGAGGCGGCAGAAGCCGAACAGCAACAACCGCAGATCGTAACAGTGACCGTAGCACAACCAGAACTGCTCCCCGCATAAACACCGCACAATGCGGGATAAACGCAGTAACGGCGGATGACTAACCGCCATCCGCCGTTACCACACCTACATACTGTCAGAAAATGTCCCTATGAACACTAACAGAAGGCTTTTTGGGGACTTTTGCTTGCAGACCGCCAGTGCACAGAAACATCTGAGCTTTATATGAGGCTTTCGGTCCCGATAAACGGTGACCGCTATTTTAATGCGGCATGCGAGTATGCCGCGCCCAAGCAGAAAGAAGAATGGCTTGAAGATGCCGATCTTGTGATGCTTTCATGTCATAAAAAAGTGTTGGAAAATGTCATAGGTAAGAACAGCTTTTTAGCCCGCAAATGGGAGTCGCATTATTCGTCATGTCCGTCGGACAAAAAGATCTTTGAGGAAGAAAACAAACTGCTGTTAGGCGAATTAAGCGAAAAGGTCCTGTCGCCGAAGCTTTCGCTGCGCCTTTATGATAAATACTGTTCTTATGTGTCGCATATCGAAAATGAACTTATAGTGTCGCTTAAACATCTCGCTGCAGAGCAGTACTGCAAATACATGAAAGAACTTTTTGATGAAATAACCTCATCACCGTTTGATTATCCAAACGATCGTATTGTCTGCTGGGCAGATCCCGTCCTGGGTGAGCTCCGGCAGTACATCGGTCTGGACGGACACACATCGTCCGTCCCTGACAGATATATTTTTCTGGCGGAGAAGATATTGGCTTCAGGTGTAAACGGTGTAGACAAGTATAAAAAGGTCGAGTTCTGCTATCATGCGGCTACCACCCTTGAAGCGAAGGATGAATATATATCAAAAAGAGACGCGTTTTATAAAAATGCTGTCATGAATAAAAACGCCGCAAAAGAGGAGATCGCATACATAGTCGCCGTCTCTCCGAAAACAGCAAAATACTACTGGCAATATGTTTTAAAGGCGACAAATAACTTTTCGAGCGGTCTTAAGGATTGTATTGACGACTCAAAATACTGCTCGTCTATGACTAAGGCAAAGGAAGATTATAACAGCGATGATGCAGAGACCGTTATAGATACGCAAAAAAGCCAGCTTGCAGCATCAGACGCGCTTTATGATGCCATTCTTGCCGATGTAACGCCTTATGCCGAAAAGGCCTTTGAGTACGCCTCGCCGGATGAAGCCGCCGCTTTCAAAGAAAGCTTTGATAAGTATAAAGGCACACTGCTTGAGCAAAAGACAAATAACACCGAAACAATAAACGACCGAATTGCTAAGATAAACGAAAAGGTAAAAGCAGAAAATAAGACCGGCAAAAAGCAGTCCCATAAAAAGGGCCTTATAGCACTTGCATTTGCAGTTGCCGCATTGTTGTCAAATTTTTTTATCTACAAATTGCTGGAATATACTATCGTACCGACGACCGACATACTTGCACATCCCATCACGCGGACCTATTTTATCATTCTGGGCATTATTTTAGGCGTTTTGATACTGCAGGTGATCATTACAAAGATAACGGCAAAGTCCGTTTCGGTCAAAGCCAAATATTCGGTCCCGTTGGGCTACAGAATATTTGTTAAGCTTTCGAAGATCGTATCGATAATGGTTATTCCTGCTGCAGTTGTGACTTTTATCTATTCCTACATTAGCTTTCCAAAGAAAATGGGAACTGTTACGATAACCGACACCAGCGAATTTGAATTTATAAGCAATGCGCCTGCATGCACATTTTCGCTTGAAGCCGATCTGGATCTTGAAAACAGCGAGTTTAAAGGGATCGGAAAATTTAAAGGCGAGCTGATAGGCAACGGTCATGTGATCAGTAATGTTGTGCTGCCGAAGGACGGCTTTATAAAAAACAACAAAGGGACGGTATCTGATCTTTGCTTTGTTTCGCCGTCGTCCGCAGAAAGCTTATTTATAGTCAAAGAAAATAACGGTATCATTAAAAATGTGACGGTGTCAGGTGTGCTGCTTGGCAGCCCTGGGGTCAGCTTCAGCGGAATATCCGAGACTAACAATAAAACTGTCTCTCAGTGCAGTGTCACAAATATCAGTGGCGAGTGCAATGTATTTAACGGAATGTTTGTGACAAATAAAGGCAATATAACAGGATGCACCGTCAGCAATGCTGATATAAAGGCGAAATCCGGGAACGGCTTCGGGTCAACAAACAACGGCGGTAAAATAGAAGGCTGCAGCTTTACGGGCAGCCTCAATTGTTACGGTGATGCCAGCGGATTTGTCGGAACCGTCAAATCTGATTCTGTTTGGAATTCTTCTTCTTCGTCGATCAAGAGGTGTTATTCATCAGGTGACATCAAGGGCGGACAGCGACTGTCGGGCTTTATTTCTAATTATGAGAATGGTGACTTGTTTAATTGCTACAGCGATATGCATATAGTGCAGCAGTGCACTGAAGCCACTGACTTTGTTGGTGGATTTATTTGTGAATTACAACCTGATATTGATCATTCTTACATAAATATTGAAAACTGCTATTTTGGCGGTTCTGTTACAATACTGCCGGGTGAGACCTGCGATTATGTCGGCGGTTTGATCGGCTGCATACTTAAACATAGCTGGAGCTGGGAATCAGTGAATGTAAGATATTCGTTTTCTGTTGGTACAATTGATACATCTGCTGCTAAAAATGAAACGCTTGCCTGTGACTACTCAGGTTCAACACTCAGCACAAGAGATGTATATTTTGCCGAAAAAGATGATGCGAAATTTGCAAAAATACAATTTTTACAGTATTCTGTAGCCGGAGACAGAAATGAAATTCTCAGCCGAAGCTTTATAACTGAAAAACTTAAGTGGTCCGACGAAATATGGAATATTGAAGACGGCAGACTCCCGACTCTAAAACCATACACGCCGCAATAAATATAAGTCTTTTGAAATTTTAACTTTTATCTGGAGGGATAGCCATGGAGAACAATCCGTATAGTGGGCTTTCGTCAGCGCTTAATGAGCTTGCTTCTAAAATCAATGAAAATAAAGAGACTATTGCCGCAAACCTGTTAAAGAGGGCAAATGGCAGCACCGGATTCAGAGGACAAAGTTTTTCCGAAAATGTTGATTCCGCAAGAGGAAAAATGAAGCAGTGCTTCTGTACGGTTTGCGGAAATAAGATATCTCTGCACGAGAAGCTCCCGGAGGGGTACTGTGAATACTGCGGTGAAAGAATAGTTCTTAGGTCCGCGCTTAACGGGAAATTTGAAGCTGCCGCTATAAAGAATATACCGGGAAAAGATCTGTTCGATATGTCACAAAAGCTAAATGATCTGAATTTGCTTATTGCCGCTGCGGAAAACGACTGTATCGAGGCATTGCGTGAATTGGCATATTATTATACCGATGATGATAATAATAAAGCGCTTCACTACGCAAAAATAGGCGCAGACAGAAACGATGCGGACTGCGAATTGTTCGTTATAGTAGACAAGTATCTGCTTGATAAATACAAGGATGATGATTTTCAGTTGCTCAAAAAGCGCGTGACGGCACTTAATAAAAGAGGCTTTAAAGCAGAGCATACAAAGGAAGTCTACCCTAATATATGCGAAAGGATCAATTTAAGACTGGAGATTATCGAAGACAGAAAAAAGGTGCACTTCTCTGCCGATGACTATAGGCGGATCATGCAGAAAGCTCATGCAAGCATGTATGGCGGCGGTTCCTATAATGACGATATGTACAGCAGCAATAGACCAAGCGGTACAGTATCGATAGGCGGACAGACTCATAATGTTTATAACCATGATGCCGAGGGCTATTCTACCGGATCTTATATTGAGGACGCGGAAGGGTATAAAACGTCGGCCGATCCCGATTCTGTCTCGGCACCGTTAGACTGGAAAGACTGCTGATAGTCAGGTCACAATCACCCTAAACTAAAAAAAGCACCGGAATGAGTCATTAAAGACTGTTCCGGTGCTTTTTAACTATATAATATTACAGACTTTTTCCACGCCAGGTCGACGGAGTCATAGCAATGATAACGGGGAATACCTCAAGTCTTCCAAGCAGCATTGAGAAGGCGAGAACTATTTTAGAAAATGCCGAATATGCAGCAAAGCTTGATGCCGGTCCGACTCCTGCAAGACCCGGACCCACGTTGTTGAAGCAGGTGGCGGCTGCGGTCAGATTTGTTTCAAACCCGAAAGGTTCAAATGATATCAGCAGAAATGTTGTGGCAATGCACATGCAGTACATTATAAAGTAGGTTGAGACGCTGCTTTTAGTCTCATCGTCTATTACTTTGCCTTCAAATTTTATGGCATTGACCGATCTTGGATGCAAAAGGTGGCGTATCTCGCCGCGTATCATTTTGAGCAGTATTATAACGCGCGACAGCTTTAAACCGCCGGCTGTCGAACCGGCGCATCCGCCCATAAAGAGGAGTGCAAATATTACGCCCTTTGAAAGATCGGGCCACAAATCGAAGTTGGCTGTGGAATAGCCGGTCGTTGTTATCAGAGACGACACCTGAAACACCGATGTGCGGATCGTGTCGGAAATGTTGCCGTAAATGTGATATATGTTTATACCTATTATAAGCGACGCGACGGCAACTATCGTAAAATAGAACCACAACTCGGTGCTCTTTATTGCGGCACGGAACCGCTTTATGAGAACAAGGTAATAGAGGTTGAAGTTAATGCCGAACAGAAGCATGAATATGCATATAACCCACTGTATATAAGGGCTGTATGCGGATATTCCAGCTGAGCCTACGGCAAGTCCGCCGGTGCCGGCTGTGCCGAATGAATAAACTGCGCTTTCAAAAAGCGGCATGCCGCCTGCAAGCAAAAACACAATTTCGACAGCGGTCATAACTATATAAATAAGATAGAGTATTTTTGCGGTATCTTTGGCACGCGGCACTAATTTTCCGATAATAGGCCCCGGCATTTCGGCGCGGATTATGTGTATTGAACGGTCAGTAACGCTGGGAACAATAGCCATCATAAAGACCAGCACACCCATTCCGCCTATCCAGTGCGTGAAGCTGCGCCAGAACATTATGCCGTGTGAAAGACCGCTGTAATCGGTCACTATCGAAGCGCCTGTTGTGGTAAGTCCGCTGACTGTTTCAAAAAAAGCGTCAACAAAATCCGGTATTTCGCGGCTGATAACAAACGGCAGTGCGCCTATCAGCGACATTACTATCCATGCAAGCGCTACGATGGCAAAGCCTTCCTTGGCGTATATTACTGTGCTTTTAGGCTTTGATACAAGCGACAGAAGTGTGCCTGCGGCGAAAGCTGCTGTGATGGCTATAACAAAGGAAAGCCAGCTGCTTTCTCCGTATATTATCGATACAAAGAGGGGAAGTAAAAGCAAAAGACCTTCGATAATAAGTATTTTTCCTGTGGTGTAAAACACCATTTTTCTATTCATACTTCACACCTCATGCCTGCTCTAAAATGTCGGTAAGATCGTTTACACGCTGACCGGCTGCAAGCACAATTACATGGTCGCCCTTAAGTATCATGTCGTTGCCGGAGGGAATCACGGTCTTTCTGCCGCGTGTTATTCCGGCGACGAGTGTGTTTTTCTTTGTTTTCAGCTCTTTGAGCGGCACACCGACAATGTCGCTGTCCTGACTGACTATGAATTCAAGTGCTTCTGCCTTGTCATCCATAAGCTTGTAAAGCGTTTCAACCTTGCTGCTGCCTATTGAATTCTCAAGTCCTCTTGCGTATCTGACAATTATATTGGCTATTGTTTTTCTCGGGGATACCGTGCAGTCAAGACCGAGGCGTTCGGCTGTCGGTGAAAATTCGTCGCGGTTGACCTTTGCGACCACCTTTGGAACATTCTGCGAGGTTGCGAAATACGAAAGAAGTATATTCTGTTCATCCATTCCCGTAAGTGCCACAAAGGCATCTGCCGACTGCAGACCTTCTTCAAGCAGCAGCTCCTGCCTTGCGCCGTCGCCGTTTATTACAACTGCGTCGTGCAGAAGGTCGCTCATTTCGTCGCACCTGTTGCGGTCGACCTCAATTATCTTGACCGAGTTTCCTGCCATTAGCAGCATTTTCGCAAGGTAAAACCCGGTTCTGCTTGCACCCAATATTATTACATCTTTTGCCTGTTTTCTTGAAAATCCTATAATTTTCAAAAACTTCTGCATTTCTGCAGGGGAGGCGGTAACACCGATTTTATCGCCGCTTTTCAGTTCAAAGTTACCGTCCGGTATATATACCTCATCACCGCGCTGTACGGCGCATATAAGGAACTTTGTCTGTATTTTCTTTCTGAGATCCTGCAGATTCATTCCGTCCAGCCTTGAGTCGTCCTTCAGCTTTAATTCTATCATCTCAAAGTTTCTGCCTGAAAATGAGTCTATTTTTGCGGCTCCTGGCAGCTTTAAAAGGTCAAACAGTTCGCGTGCTGTAAGCTGGTCAGGGTTTATTGACAACGAAAGCCCAAGCTGTTTGCAGAGGAAATCAAGGCTTTTGTCGTTGTATTCCGGATTCCTTATTCTGGCTATCGTGTGGCCGGCGCCCATGCTTCTGGCTATATAGCAGTCGAGCATATTGAGCTCGTCCGAGCCGGTAACAGCTATGAACATGTCAGCCTTTTCTATCCCTGCTTCCGACAGCGTGTCGCAGTCGGTTCCGTTTCCGACAACGCAGATGACATCATACATATTGGTTATTTCCGATATGACCGACTGATCGTTGTCTATGGCTACAACATCGTGTCCCTCATTTGCAAGGCTTTCGATAAGTGTTGTGCCTATCTTGCCGCAGCCGACGACTATAATATTCATATATTGACCTTCTTTGAAGTATATTTGTGCGAAAACATTATACTACATTCGAAATAATATTTCTACTATTATTTAACGCTATTGATTAAATACTTAAAATACTTTATAATAACAGCGGTGGTGATTTTATGTATGAGGATATCAGGCTTTTCGGATTTTCCGGAAAGGATAAACCGTTTTCACTTGCAATGTCGGGCATATCATACTGCGACGGCAGTTACAGAATATATCGTGAAAAGGCGCCAATTACCGTTATTGAATATATAAACAAGGGCAGCGGAACGGTCATTTTTGATGGTAACAGTTTTTCAGCGTCCGAAGGCGACGTTTATATATTGAGAAAAGATCATAAACATGAATACTATTCAAGCAGCGATGATCCTTGGGTAAAAACTTTTTTCAATATTAACGGAGACCTGTTTCCTTTGTTACTTGAACAGTACGGTTTGGGAAGTACTGTCCTTTTAAAGGACTGCAAGGTCGGGGATATGTTTGGCGATATCTTCAACATTTCTAAAAATGAAGGCAATAAAATGCCGCACGACCGTTTGCTTGAGATATTGCTTTTAAAGCTGCACGAGCTTGTGATAAATATTTCAAGATCAACCGTGTTAAACACATCGGGAACTGACGAAATGATAACCTTAAAAAACTACATAGACGCTAATCCCAACAAAATTATCGGCAACGGTGAACTTGCCGCCATGATATACAGGTCAAAGGATTATACTGTTAAAAAGTTTCGGGAGTCCTATGGCAGAACGCCGTATGATTATCAGCTGGACTGTAAATTGTCGGTTGCAAAAAGGCTGCTTTCCGATACCGCTCTCAGTATAAGAGATATTTCCGAACGGCTCGGATATTCTGATCAGCATTACTTTTCAAACCTCTTTAAGGAGAAGTGCGGCGTGACGCCCTCCGCATACAGAAAAAGTAAAAACTGACAGATAAATTATTAAAATATACAGTATATTTTTGAACGATTATAGGGTAGCATTTAATTATAACAACCGGAGGAGTTTTTATGTATCATCTTGCAATAGATATAGGTGCGTCAAGCGGACGCCACATAATAGGACAGAAGCAGGGCGGACGTATCGTAGAAACGGAGGTGTACCGTTTTAAAAACGGACTTTGTGACAGAAACGGCACACTCTGCTGGGATGTAGACAGGCTTTTTCGTGAGATAATATCCGGCATGAAGGAATGTAAAAGCCGCGGACTTGTACCGTCTACCGTTTCAATAGACATGTGGGGCGTGGATTTCGTACTGCTCTCAGAAAGCGGCGAGATACTCGGAAATGCTGTCGGCTACCGTGATAAAAGAACCGCCGATATACCTGAAATGGTGTATAAGACGGTTTCAAAAAGAAAGCTTTTTGACATAACCGGTATCAGAAGCAACTGCATAAATACGATTTATCAGCTGATAGCAATTAAGGAAAAAACTCCGGAGCAGCTGGAGTCGGCAGCGGACTTTCTTATGCTTCCGGATTATTTTGTTTACCTCCTTACAGGTAACAAATTCAACGAATACACGAATGCTTCAACCACCGGACTAATTGATCTTAAAACAAATGATTGGGCATATGATCTGATCGACACGCTGGGAATCAAAAAATCAATCTTCCGTCCGGTTTCAATGCCGGGTACATTTGCCGGCACGTTTAAAAAGGAAATTGCAGAGCAGGTGGGATTTGACTGCAATGTTGTGCTTGCAGCGTCGCACGATACGGCGTCGGCAGTCATGGCTGTGCCGTCAGTCGCTAAGAATATCATGTACATAAGCTCAGGCACATGGTCGCTTATGGGTATCGAATCGCTGACACCGATGCAGGACGACTGCTTTATGAATGACGGATTTACCAATGAGGGCGGCATAGATCACAGATACAGAGTGCTTAAAAACATAATGGGACTGTGGATGATACAAAATGTAAAAGCAGAGCTTGGCGACAAATACTCGTTTGCCGAGCTGTGCAGCCAGGCTGCCGAAAACTCTGATTTTCCAAGTACCATAGACGCGCTTGACAACCGGTATTTGTCACCGGCTTCTATGATAGATGAGATAAAGGCAGGGTGCAGGGATAGTTGCTTGCCGGTTCCCTCAACACCCGGTGAAATATCGGCTGTTGTTTATAACAGCCTTGCGAAGTGCTATGCCGAATCTGCCGATCAGCTTGAAAAGTATACCGGCAACCGTTATGATACTATAAACATAATAGGCGGCGGCAGCAACGCTGTCTACCTTAACGAGATCACAGCAAGGATATCTGGCAGGAAGGTGCTTGCAGGTCCTGCTGAGGCTACGGCAATAGGAAATCTTATAAACCAGATGATCTTTTCGGGCGAGTTTGACTCACTGAATGAAGCGAGAAGCGCCGTAAAGGCATCGTACGATATTAAACAGTATAATTGATTTTTTGAAAGGAACGTGTAGGATATGGCAGCTAATGACGCTTATAAATTGGCTAAAGAAAAGTATTCGGGTATCGGAGTTGATACCGAAAAGGTTATTGAAAGGCTCGGCAATGTGAAAATTTCGATGCATTGCTGGCAGGGGGACGACGTATCAGGTTTTCTTTTTAAGGACATAGCTCTTTCGGGCGGCATACAGGCTACCGGAAATTATCCCGGAAAGGCGACTACTCCCGAGCAGCTGAGAGCCGATATTGATAAGGCGTTTTCGCTCATTGCCGGTAAGCATAAAGTCAATCTGCATGCCATATATGCCGATACCGACGAGCATCCCGACCTTGACGAGATAGAGCCGAAACATTTTAAAACCTGGGTGGACTGGGCGAAGAAAAACGGCTACGGACTTGATTTTAACCCGACCTGCTTCTCGCACCCCATGGCTGATACAGGCTTTACAATTTCAAGCGCGGATGATGATATCAGAAACTTCTGGATAAGACACTGCAAGGCTTCGAGAAAGATCGCCGAATACTTTGGCAAAGAGCTTGGACAGCCCTGCGTCACAAACTTTTGGTTCCCCGACGGATATAAGGACACACCCATTGACCGCGAGGCACCGCGCCGCAGGATGATGACTGCGCTCGATGAGGTGTTTGCAGAAAAGATCGATGAAAAATATGACCTTGACGCACTTGAAAGCAAGGTTTTCGGTATCGGTGCCGAGAGCTATACAGTAGGCTCAAATGAATTCTGTGTCGGCTATGCGGTATCACGCAACAAGCTTTGCTGTCTTGACGCAGGACATTTCCATCCGACTGAGGTCATTTCAGACAAGATACCGTCTGTGCTGCTTTTTACAAAGGAACTGCTGCTGCATGTCAGCCGCCCTGTCAGATGGGATTCTGATCATGTTATTGTTCTTGACGATGAGCTTTGCGCCATTGCTCAGTCGCTTGTTCGCACCGGGCTTATTGAACGCACACATATCGGTCTTGACTTCTTTGATGCAAGCATCAACCGTGTGGCTGCATGGGTCATCGGCATGAGAAACTTGCAGAAGGCTCTGCTTAAGGCTATGCTTGAGCCGACAGAACAGTTGAAGAAGATCGAGCTCGAAAGGGATTACACCTCCCGTCTTGCCCTCACAGAGGAATACAAGACCTACCCGTTCGGCGCCGTGTGGGATGAGTTCTGCACACGCTTTAATGTACCGGTAGGCGAAAGTTGGCTTTCTGAGGTTCGTGCCTATGAGCGCGATGTCCTTTCGAAAAGATAAGTTATATGGAATGATCGAAACAACAAGCTGCCGGGTCTTTTGACCCGGCAGCTTGTTGTTTATAAGGGCAGTAATATAAGTTTTAGTTTAGCTGCGTAATGAAATAATGACAGAGGCAGGGCAGGGGCATGCTCTGCCGCTTTGTTTTACGCCCATACTTTGTATGCTATTATCGGTTTACATCTTTTGTTTTAACTATACCGAAGCCTTTTTCTTGAAATAGAATTTGCTTTCCTCGTGATTTAACAGCCGTATGATGTTGGCTTTATGGCGCCATACAAGGAGTGCCGCCGAAAGTACCGAAAAAACAAGCACGAACGGCGTTGAAAAGCCAAAAATGCAAAGCAATACGGGATTCAGCACCGCAGAGACTATAGAGGCGACCGACATGTAATGCAGCGTAAATAGAAGTATCAGAAACACAGCCGTTACAACTATCCCGACGTGCCAGTCAACAAACCACACGACCGTTTCGCCGGTTATAAACGCTTTGCCGCCCTTGAATTTGTAAAGCAGGGGATATGCATGACCGAGCATTGCAAAAAATCCGCACATTGCGGCGGCAAATTGCCACATGTCATAAAGCGCGTCAAAGGTAATACATGCCGCAAGCAGCGGAACTACAGTCTTTAAGCTGTCTATAAGCATAACAAACCACGCCGACGCTCCGCCGTAAACACGCTTGAAATTGGTAAAGCCGGGATTGCCGCTGCCTTTTTCTCTTATATCCTCACCGTAAAGCGCTTTTGACAGCATTATTGCACCGTTCAGACCGCCCGAAAGGTATGATAAAGCCGAAAAGGCAATACAAAGAACATAAAACATAAGGTGACACTAATTCCTTTCGTCGCCAAGCACGGCAAACAGGCTGCGAAGCCTTATCTTTACAGCGCCGGTGTTGGTAATCTCATCTATTTTTATAAGGGTGTATATTTTTCCGCTGCGCTCGATTATAGCTCTTGTTTCATCAGATGTCACGGCGTCGACACCGCAGCCGAACGATACGAGCTGTACGAGATTTATGCTGCAGTCACCGGGAGCTTCTGAAACAAATTTCGCAGCCGCATACAGCCTCGAATGGTAGGTCCACTGATTGAGCACGGTCGTTTTGAATTTTGTTTCGTTTGCGCTTACGCTGTCCTCGGTCACAACCACCGCGCCGAGATCGCATATAAGATCGTCGATACCGTGGTTTATCTCGGGATCGACATGATACGGTCTGCCGGAAAGGACGATAACAGGCATTTTGCGCTGCTTGGCGATTTCGATATATTCAGTGCCCTTACGTCTTATATCAGCCATGTGACCCTCATATTCGGCATACGCAGCATCAGCAGCGGATTTGATCGCCGACTGCGGATATTTGCCGAAATATTTTTCAAGTATCTGACCGAAGCGTTTGGGAAAATATTTGCGGTTGTTTAGTCCTATAAAGTCATAAATAAATTTAATGCTGCCAAGATCCCTTACATTTGCCTTGATAACCTCAGGATAATAGGCAACAACAGGGCAGTTATAGTGGTTATCTCCGAGATGCTCGTCAACATTGTAGCTCATGCTCGGATAAAAAATGGCGTCGACATCTTCCTTTATCAATGCTTCCACATGCCCGTGCACCATTTTTGCAGGATAGCATACTGTGTCCGACGGAATGGTATGCTGACCTTCAAGGTAGAGCTTTCTTGTTGAAACAGGGGAGACTATAACATTGAAACCGAGCTTTTTAAACAGCGTGTACCAGAATGGCAGCAGCTCATACATATTGAGCGCCATCGGTATTCCGATAGTCGGTTTGCCTTCAATGCGCTCGTTGGTCCTGTATTTGCCGAGCAGCTCATTTTTATATTTGAACAGATTGAACTTTTCCTTTTGCTTCGGCAGTCCCAGCGGTTTTTCACAGCGGTTTCCGGCTATGTAGCGTCCTTTGTCGCCAAAGGTATTTACAGTCAGCCGGCAGTGGTTGCTGCAGCCATTGCAGACTATCGCCTTGACGCTGTGTGAAAAACTCTTTAAGCCGTCGGCTGTAATAAGTCCGCTTTTATCAGATGCTTTGCTTTTCTTTATTGCATAAAGCGCGGCACCGTATGCTCCCATAAGTCCCGATATCGACGGTCTTATAACGTTTCTTCCGGTCTCTTTTTCAAATGCGCGGAGCACGGCATCGTTCAAAAACGTGCCGCCCTGCACGACTATATTTTTGCCGAGAGAATCGGGATTATCGCAGCGAATGACTTTGTACAGCGCGTTTTTGACAACGCTTATTGAAAGACCGGCTGAAATATTGCTGACCGATGCGCCGTCCTTCTGCGCCTGCTTGACCGAGCTGTTCATAAACACGGTGCAGCGCGAGCCGAGATCGACCGGACGATCGGCAAAAAGACCTTCCTTTGAAAAATCGGCTATACTGTAGCCGAGAGCGGCGGCAAATGTCTGCAAAAACGATCCGCAGCCCGACGAACATGCCTCGTTGAGGAATATGTTATCTATCGCTCCGTTGCGTATTTTGAAGCATTTTATGTCCTGTCCTCCGATGTCTATGATAAAATCAACATCCTTACGGAATTTTTCCGCTGCGGTGTAGTGTGCAATGGTCTCAACAACGCCGTTGTCGATATGAAACGCGTTGCGGATGATATCTTCACCATATCCTGTAACAGCCGATGATACGATGTTTATATCGGGATACTCTGCATACATTTCCTCTAAAAACGCCTTGACGATAGGTACGGAGTTGCCGTTGTTGCTTGAATAGCTGCTTTTTAAAATATTACCGTTTTTGTCGCACAGCACAGCCTTGACGGTGGTGGAGCCG
Organism: uncultured Oscillospiraceae bacterium; assembly: GCA_900539855.1. Lineage (GTDB taxonomy): Bacteria > Bacillota > Clostridia > Oscillospirales > Acutalibacteraceae > UMGS172. The sequence goes on along the minus strand of UQDO01000001.1, from coordinate 100,673 downwards.
GCGTCTATTCCTAAGTACATTTCACCTGCCGGCTTATCTATATATCCTATATTGTCTGAGTCGTGATTGTGGCGTTTTTTGAACGCGTCATAATCCTCCTTCGACGAAAACAGGGGAGGGCAGCTTTTATAACCGCCTGATGACGAATACACGGCGGTCGTTTCTGCAAGCTTTCTGACATTGAACGGCTTGCCTGACGGCGACATTGCAGCGCCCATTGCAACAAAATACAGCGAATTTTCGGGACATAAGCCCTTGCACTTCAGAACATCGTCAAAAGCCTCGCGAAGCCCCGACATAAATGTCAGCGGACCGCCGAGATAAAGGATGTTGCCTTTAATCTCACGTCCCTGTGCAAGACCTGCTATGGTCTGGTTGACGACCGCATAAAAAATGCTGGCAGCTATATCCTCCTTGCGCGCGCCCTGGTTGATAAGAGGCTGAATATCGGACTTAGCAAAAACTCCGCAGCGTGAAGCAATGGTATATACCTTTTCATGCTGCTTTGAGAGCTCGTTCAGCTTGGTAGGTGTGACGTTCATCAAAGACGCCATCTGGTCGATAAACGCACCGGTACCACCCGCACAGGTGCCATTCATACGCACCTCAAGCCCGCCGGAAAGGAAAAGTATCTTTGCGTCCTCTCCGCCAAGCTCAATTACGGTATCGGTATCGGGAAGCAGTCTGCTTACCGCTGTTTTAGTAGCATAGACCTCTTGTATGAAGGGTATTGAAAGGTCCTCAGCCATGCCCATTCCGGCAGAGCCCGAGACCGAGATTATCATTTCACTGTCAGGTATTTTTTCGCATATTGTGTTAAGCAGCTCGAATGTCATTTCGGAAATTTTGGAAAGGTGGCGTTTATAATCCGAAAACAGTATGTTACCGCTTTCGTCGGTAACAACGCACTTGATGGTAGTTGAACCGACATCAAGTCCTATTCTCTTCATGCTAACGTCTCCTCTCTGTCTACTGACAGCATAAGCTTTATGCGGTTTTCCTGATTTACCTTTGATGCGCCGGAATCGTAATCAACAGGGCAGATGTTGGCGCCCGGATACATGCTCTTGAGCGTTCTTATAACGCCCTTACCGACTATATGGTTCGGCAGGCAGCCGAAAGGCTGTGCACATATTATATTGTTGTAGCCCTTTTCTATAAGCTCAGCCATTTCAGCCGTAAGAAGCCAGCCCTCACCCATTTTTACGCCGCGGTCTATGACCTTATCGGCAAGAGCTTCAGTTTCCTTGAACGGTGTGGGGGATATAATGTCAGGGTACGGCTTTAATGCGTCAAGAAGATGCTTTTCAAGTCCAGCTATGACGCTCCCCAACAAATTATTGATGAACAGTTTTTTAAGACCGCAGCCGTAGTATATATGGTCAACCGATGCGTCGGAAAAGCAGTATTCGATAAAGCTCAGAACACCGGGAACCATGAATTCACAGCCCTCTGAGGCTAAAAATGCTTCAAGACCGTTGTTGCCGAACTGTGAGTATTTTACATATATTTCCCCGACGATGCCAACCTTTGTTTTTTTTGTTCTTTTAATAGGTATGGCCCTGAAATCGCTTACCATTGCGGAAAGATTTTTACTGATACCGCGACCGAAAAGCCCACGGTTGTGGCTGAATTGGCGGATAAGCTCTTTATTCCAGCGGTCAACGACCTTGTCTGTGCTGCCGGGCGTTATCTCATAAGGCTTTATCTGATTGCGGAGCAGCATTATCATGTCACCGTACATGACGGCAACGATGCCCTTTATGATCATCATTGGCGTTATTTTAAAGCCCGGTGATTTTTCCACCTTGCCGAAGCTCAGAGACAGAACGGGAACATAGTCCATGTCCATGTTTTTGAGCGCTTTTCTCAGCAGCCATATGTAGTTTGACGCCCTGCATCCGCCGCCGGTCTGGAACTGCATCAAAGCGACCTTGTGGGTGTCGTAATCCCCACATTCAAGCGCGTACAACAGCTGACCGAGTGAGCATATGGCAGGGTAGCACATGTCGTTATGAAGATGCTTCAGACCGGTATCTATGACCTGCTGACCTTCATAATGCAGTACCTCCACTTTATAGCCGTACATTTTGAATATCTCTTTTATAAGATCCATGTGGACGGGGAATATGTCGGGAAGAAGTATGGTATAATCCTTCTTCATTTCCTTTGTAAAAACAGCCGGCATTTTCTCCACCTCGCAAAATTTATTCAAATATCAGTATAAGATCATAAACATCCTGACCGCCGTAAATGCCGTAAAATTCAAGGCTCGGATGCTTTTTCTCCATTTGTTCCTTTAACATCTCGATTTCATCATTATACGACTTTTTGCCGTATATTGCAACAATAAATTCACAGTTTTCGGCGTCGCCGTTCAGCAGCTCATCGGCAGTAATAAGGGCAGCGTCTATCTTGCTGTCGGCAGCGGCAATTATTTTCTTGCCTGAAATACCTATAAACTGATCCTTTTTGACATCAACTTTTCCGACCCTCGCATCTCTCACCGATCTTGATATCATTCCGGTCGTTATCCCTGTCATGGCATCCTTGAAGTTCTGCTCTATTACGTCCTTGTCGCCACTTGTAAAATCTATCATCGAAAGTGCCGCATAGCCTTCACCGATGTTTTTGCTTTCAATAACTCGGATCTCAGAGTCCTTGTAAAGCTCGGCTGCCTGACGCGCCGCCAAAATTATGTTGGAATTGTCGGGAAAGACAAAGCAAACCTCTGCATTGACCTTATCAAATGCCTTGATAAAATCGTCGGATGAGGGATTCATTGTCTGTCCGCCGTCTATTACAACATCTGCGCCGAATTCGGAAAACGTGTTTTTAAGACCATCGCCGCTTGCAACGGCGACTATCCCGAATTTTTTGCGGTCAGACTTTTCCGGTGCCGGCTTTATGTCATCAGACTTATGCTCTTCTGCTGCCTTGACCCCGTTGTGCTGGAGCGACATGTTCTCGATCTTGAGCGTCAGAAATTCACCGAACTGCTGGCAGTAATTGAGAACCTTACCTGGTTCCATAGTATGTACATGCACCTTTACAATAGTACCGTTCTGCAGTGCGACTATTGAATTGCCGACGGTTTCAAGATAATCCTTAATTGTACTCAGCTCAAAGCTTTCTATATCGGTTTTGCATTTTTGCAGCCGCAGTAAAAATTCGGTGCAATATCCGAACTCCATAACGCTGTCCTCGGTAAATAGATCGAGATCAGGCGCCGATGTCGCACTGTGCGTATCGGAAATTTGAGTTTCGGAAATATTGTCGCCCGACAATGAAGATATCATGCCCTCTGTTATGGCAACAAGACCGGCGCCGCCGCTGTCAACGACTCCTGCCTCCTTTAAAACATTGAGCAGTTCGGGCGTTCTTTCAAGTGAACGCTTCATTTCTGCGGCATAATCGTTCATGAACGACTCAAGTGTGCAGCCGTCGTTTATCCTGCTGCACGCATAATCGGCAGCTTCTCTTGAGACGGTCAGTATCGTGCCCTCGGTAGGGGTGAGCACCGCGTCGTATGCCTGCCGGACGCCGCATTTGAAGGCTGAGCCTATCTCATTTATATTTGCCGTTTCAAGATCCTTGAAGCCCTTGGCTATACCTTCAAACAGCTGCGACAGTATAACTCCGGAATTGCCTCTGGCACTCAGCAGCATGCCTTTTGCTACGCTCCGGGAAACTCCGCCGAGCGAGTCAAATGAATTGCCGTCAAGAGCCTTTATGCCGCCCTCAAAGGTCATCTGCATGTTGCTGCCGGTGTCGCCGTCCGGAATAGGGAATACGTTAAGGTCGTTGATCCTCGCTGCGTTCTGTTTTAAATTTTCATATCCGCCCCTCAGCATGTTTGCAAACTGCGCTGAGTCAAGTTCAGTTACAGGCATGTTTATCTCCTCACATTTTTATCGGTCAGACCGCATATGTCACTTCGGTACCGAAGGCAAAAAGACCTATTGCGTCGGGACCTACCGACGCTCCGATTATCGGTCCTATATAAAGCGGCAAAACGTCCTTGCATTTGATTTTGGAAAGAGTCTCGTTTTTGAGTGCTTCTATCTCTGCCGGATTGCAGTCGGCATGAACAAGGTATATCGTCTGGTTCTCTGAGTCTGTAATGTTTTCCTTCATAAGATTAACTATCTCGGCAAAGGAATTTTTTCTGCCCTTGATCTTCTTTACAGGGGTCTGAGCACCGTTGGCATCTGATATCAGAATAGGCTTTACACCCATCAGATTGCCGAAAAACGCAGCCGTAGCCTTGACTCTGCCGCATCTTCTTAAGTATTCGAGGGTATGCACCGTAATAAATTCACGGACATTGTTTCTCATAGCGCTTACACTGTCAAAAATTTCTTTTGCGGATTTGCCTTCATCACGCATTTCGGCTGCCTTTATGGCGAGCATGCCTTCGCCGATGCTGGCGTTGAGCGAATCGATGCAATATATCGAAGAATCCGGATACTTTTCCTTGTACTGCTTTGCAATGACAGCAGCAGTGTTTACAGAGCCCGACTGCTTGGTAGAGCAGCCTATGTAAACAATATCATAATCATTTATGTAAAGATCAAATATCCTTGTAAACTCCTCGGGCGGAACCTGCGTTGTGGTCACTCTTATGCCGTTTCTTATTTTGTCGTACAGCTCCTTAGGGCTGTAATATTCCCAAAGCAGGGAAGCCTCCTGCTGAACGCCCTCGCAGACGGTTGTCATTTTAGCATAATCTATGTCGTATTTTGTCAGAAGCTCTCTGCTGAGATCGGAACAGGAATCGGTAATAATTTTCACTTTATTCATGAGTCATACCTCCGGTCATTTTTATACTATAATATATTGCCGATAGATTTATGTCCATAGACAAAGCATGCCGCCGTATCCAAAAACTGAACACGGCGGCATCGATTGTACGAAAATATGACCTTTTTCGACAAGTGTACGACTTGTTAATATTTTTAACGATTTTTAACGCTGCTTTCTATCGTTGATCTTACCTGACCTGCAAATATCTTTTCAACACGCTCCATAACATAGCCTAAATCGTCCGGCAGCTCGTTTTTCAGCCACTTAATAAGCACTCCGAGTATAGCCTGCTCATAAAAGATCGATATTATCTGAAGGTCTGACTCTGTTGCGTTAAGCCCGGCAGCCTCGCGGCGGACAAGGGTCAGAACGGTCGATCTCAGGCGATCTGACAGATATTTTTCGGTCTTTTCATGACCTATTGAATTGTAAAGATTCACAAGCGTCTTTTTGTGGTCGTATATAAACTGTGTCAGTCCGAAAAAGGCCTGTTCATATTCGGCATAGCTGCCGTTTGCAATATCAAGCTTTCCGACCTCGGCATTGAGCACGCTCTCGAGCACATCATATATATCGCGGAAATAATAGTAAAATGTATTCCTTGTAATGCCGCAGTCGTTCACAACATCCTTTACCGTCACCTTGTTTATCGGCTTTTCTGCACCGAGCCGCAATACTGAATCTATTATTGCTTTTTTAGTGAACTGTGGCATTTTAATTCTCCTAAATTATGCTTTAGTGTGTCCGTCAAAATAAACCGTTTTATCTGTAGAAAAAAACTCTGCCTTAGTGATAAAACCGGTTTCATTAATATACAGTCTGTAGTCTCCGCATTTGCAGGTACCTTCAATATAATATCCGCTGCGGTCAGACATTACCTGCCTTTCTTCGGCATCGGGAACTGAAAGATACAAATACTGAACAGTTGATATTTCAGGCAAATTGCCCGGAGGATATTTCCTGTAAAAATCGGAAAATTCGAGCGATACGCCATCCTCTGAGCAGATAAGCTTACCGCCGGTCAGAAACGACGGCTCCGATATGGTAACGGTGAGATCTCGGTCGCCATCATAGGATAATGTGCCGCAAAAATCGGTATCTTCAATATTGAAATTGCAGGAAAAGTTTTTAAGAATGGGGGAGGGAGCGCTCATTGAATTTGAACATCCGGCAGCCGTAAAAATAACGGCAAAAACTAAAATGTACCGGACAAATCTCGTAATACCACCTTATTTCTTTAAGTACATTCGGCAGTATATATCGGAAAGCGCGTTTATCATATCGGTAGGAGTAAGAGACAAAACAGAGGTGTCGCATACGGCAAGATCCCCTGACAAAGCGTGCAGCTTACAGGCGCACACGGCTGCATTTTCGGCAGACATACCCTGCGCTAAAAACGCTGCCGTCATTCCGGCGAGCATATCACCTGTGCCGGCTGTTGCCATCCCGGGATTGCCATCGGTCACAACATAAGTTTTACCTGAAGGAGCCGAGATTATGGTTTTAGCACCCTTCAATACTGCAACCGCTCCGGTAATGCTGCAAAGTCTTTTTGCGGAACCCAGTCTGTCGTTTTGTATATCCGATACAGTACATCCCAGCAAACGCGACGCTTCCTTCGGGTGCGGAGTTATTATCACGTCGTTTTTATACTGCCTTATCAAATCTATGCGGTCGGCAAGTACATTTATACCGTCGGCGTCTATAACGAGCGGTATTGATATGCTCTGCATGATTTCCTCCACGGCATGCTTTACATGATAGCTTTGTCCGAGACCGCATCCCAAAAGCCCTGCGGTGCATGAGGACAAAGCCTCCTTTATTCTTTCCGTATCGTTAAAATGTATGCAGCCTGTGCTGTCGCCGTCAAGAACGGTGCAAACGGCCTCAGGCAAAGAGGTCCCGACTATCGTATATATGCTTTCCGGTATTATCATGTTCACGATACCGGCTCCGCTTTTGACGGCTGCTTTGCCGGCTATCACGGCAGCACCGGAATAGCCTTTGTTGCCGACAAAAAGACCTGCCGTTCCGCAGATGCCCTTGTGGCAGTCTACCGCACGCTGCGGCAGCAGTCCGCTTACATATTCATTGCTAACCACACGCATCGCAGGCTCAAGCCCTGCAAAAGCCGCATCGGGCATGCCGATAGTCGCAGGTATCACCCTGCCGCAGTAGTTGCAGGAGGGGAAAAGCAGATGGCACGGCTTATATGCCGCAAAGGTTACGGTGATATCAGCCTTTACGCACAGTCCGTCCACGGTACCCTTGTCGCCCGAAATTCCGCTCGGCACATCTACCGCCACTACAGGAGCGGAAGAATAGTTGATCGCCGAGATCGCGGCAGCATAGATGCCGCCGGCAGCACCCGAAAAGCCGGTGCCGAATATTGCGTCAACAATCAGGTCTGCGTCATTTATATACTGACAGCAAAGTGTTTCATAATTGCCGAAATCGACCGGTCTTATACCAAGCGTCACAGCCTTTGCAAGCATTTCCTTTGCGCTGTCAGTTGCAGGCGGTTCAATGGATATCACCCTTATATGCGCACTGTTTTCAAGCAGCTTTCTTGCGATAACATAGCCGTCACCGCCGTTGTTGCCTTTGCCGCAGACGATAACGATCCTTTTACCCTCAAGCTGGTATGATGATCTGATTTCCTTTGCTGCTGCCGAACCGGCGTTTTCCATAAGGCGGAGCCAGTTCATGCCCATTTCGACCGCTGCCGTTTCAGCGCGTTTTATCTGTTCGCAGGTATAGACCATAAAATGACCTCCGTTTAATTCAGCTTATCTTTTAATAGATAGGGGAGCGTCTTTAAAAGTGACTCCTTAAATTCTCCGTCGGGATCAAGGACAAGATAATAGTGTCCGCGCCTGGGATGTTTTATTTTAAAAACATATGATGAGCTGCCCGGCGTGCAGGCAAAATAAATATCCTTTTCCTCACGCTTGGCGGTAAGCTTCGCATTTGCGTCAAACGGTCTTATATCGAATATATCATCGCACTTAAACTGTGCCATACGCTGCCTTGACTGCTTGTTGATTATGCGGTCGATATCGACTTCACCGTTTGTATTTGAATATTCAAATTCCTGCTCAAAGCGTGTATTTAAGTAATATGCCCCGTACAGTGCCGCGACGGCAAGAATGAGAGATATAAACGATAAGGAATTTTTAAAAATTCCAAGCAAAACAAGACCGACAGCCAGCAGTGCACCCATGATCCAGATGAAAAGGCGCAGAGCCAGTACCTTACCGGTGTTTTTTATAGATACTAACTGTTCAGCGAAAATATCGTTTTTAACATAATAAGACATATTGTTACCCACCGCTTTCTTATCTCCGATTATAGCAAAATATATATATTAAATCAAGCAATCTATAAAAATTAATAACTATTTTGATAAGAGGAGCTGCTTAGTTGACAAACCTGTTGAATTTAGCGACGTTTTGCATTATAATTTCGTAGGGTGATATTTATGAATATAGTCCTGATCGGCATGCCGGGCTCGGGCAAAAGCACGATAGGCGTCCTGCTTGCCAAAGCGCTGCTTATGGATTTTATCGACACCGATCTTTTAATACAAAAAAATACCGGCAAAAGCCTTTCTGAACTTATATCGGCACACGGTGTTGACGGCTTTAACGATATAGAAAACAGAATGCTTTCGGCGGTAAGCTGCGAACACAGCGTTATAGCCACAGGCGGCAGCGCCGTGTACGGCACTTCAGCCATGGAAAATCTTAAAAGGAGCGCTGTGACCGTTTATCTGAAACTTGAACCTTCCGAAATAGAAAAAAGGATCAAAAACATAAAGACACGCGGAATATCAATGAAGCCCGGAACTACAATAGCCGACCTTTATAATGAACGCGCACCGCTTTATGAAATGTATGCCGATATTGTTTTTGACTGTTCCGGCAAGGATATCGAAAGGTGCGTGTCGGAGCTTCACAGAGCCGTCGAAAAATATATATAATCAGTATTTTTTGCTTTGCAGTGCCGTTTCGGTCTCTTTTATGGCTTTTACGGCGGCTTTGTTGCTGTTCATGACTATGTATGTATAAAGCGCGTCGAATATTGCGAGCTGAGCTATTCTTGAGCTCATGGCGAGTATTGAATACTTTGTTTCCTCAGACCGTGTATTTAAGATGATATCACTGTATTCGTTGATAGGGGAGCTGCCGAAATTTGTTATGCATATCGTTGTGGCTCCGGATTCGCGCGAGATTCTCAGGGCATCGACTACATCTATTGAAGCGCCGGAATGGGATATGCCTATAGCAACATCGCCCTTGTGCAGATGCGATGCCGCTATTGCCTGCATGTGGTTGTCACAATACGCCACGGCGTCAAGCCCTGCACGCAGGAATTTATGCTGTGCGTCGGCTGCGACCGACGCTGAATTTCCGAGACCGAATATTACTATGCGCCGCGCGGACTGGATCGCCGTTGCGGCTTTTTCTATTTGTGCAGGATCCAGTACCGACCTTGTATTCTCAAGCGCTACCGCTATATCCCTTATACGCTTTGTGAAGATATCGTAACAGCTGTCCTCAGGCTCAATACCCATAACGCCGCCGGCAGCGGTGTTTGCCGAGTCCTGCGCAACCTTGAGCTTCAGCTCCTGATATCCCGAAAGCCCGAGCCTTCTTGAAAATCTGACCACAGTTGCTTCGCCGCAGCCGCATTTTTCAGCCAGCTGACTGATTGAAAGCCCTAACATCTCCTCAAAATTTTTGGTTATCCAATCGGCAATATGCTTTTCGCTGTGACCCATTGCCGGGTAATTATCGCGTATCTTTAGTAAAATCGACTCCATACGGCACCTCTATGTGAAAATTTACTCCATTATAGCATATTGATAATAAAATAACAAGTAATTTTTGAAAAAAAACTTCATTTTGCTATTGCAAAAGGGCTTTTTGTGTGCTACAATGTACAACGTAAAAATGCGGTTTAAACCGTAAATAACAAATGGAGATGATCTGATGGTTTTCAATGAGTTTATGACAGATATGGTCCTCACAGAGCTTGAGGATGCTGTCGGCAGAGAAAATTGTTCAACCAGAGAGATCGATAAGATCACTCACGGCGTTGACTATTTCTGGCTTTCAAGAATGTGGGCTGACCGCGGCAAGATCATGCCGGAGGCAGACTTCATTGTATCCCCTAAGGATGCTGAGGAGACTTCAAAGGTATTGAAGATCGCCAACTACTATAAAATACCGGTTACCACCTGGGGTGGCGGCGGCGGTACACAGGGCGGCGCTATTCCTGTTGCCGGCGGTATTCTTCTTGATACCAAGAGAATGAACAAGATTTATGATGTAAACACAGATGCTCTTTACATAGAGTGCGGCACCGGTGCTATTTATAAGCACATTGAGTGGGCTGCAAATGAAGTCGGATATGCTACCATGCATTATCCGTCATCGCTTACATGTTCCACCGTCGGCGGCTTTCTTGCCCACCGCGGTATAGGCGTTGTTTCCACCAAGTACGGCAAGATAGACGACATGGTGCTCCAGATGGAGGTCGTTCTCCCGAACGGTGATATCATCAACACTTCGTCTGCTCCTAAGCACGCAGCAGGTCCTGACCTTAATCAGATATTCATAGGCTCTGAGGGTACCCTCGGTGTTATCACCAAGGCTCAGATCCGTATATTTGCCCAGCCTGAGGAGCGCCGCTTCCGTGGATTTTTGTTCCAGGATATGACCGGTGCGTTCAAGGCATCGCGCGAGCTGCTCCAGAAGTTCAAGCCGTCGGTCATGCGTCTTTATGACGAGGCAGAGACCGCTTCTCTTATAAAGAAGATAGTCGGCGTTGAGAAGAAGGGCGCTTTCATGAACGTTGCTTATGAAGGCTGCAAGGAAATGGTCGAGGTCGAAGAGAAGATACTTCTCGACACATTCAAGAAATACGGTGCTGAGGACCTCGGCAGTGAGTACGGCGAGAAGTGGTGGAAGGAAAAGATCACCTTCTTCTATCCGGGCTATATGATGGATCTGCCGCAGATGTTCGGTACTATGGATACTATCGCTCCTTACGACAAGATCGAGAAGATATACTGGGCAATGAAGAAGGCTATCGAGACCAACTTCCCGTATGTTAAGTTCATAGCTCACTTCTCGCACTGGTATGAGTGGGGCTGCATGGTCTACGACCGCTTTATTGTTGACAAGGATCACGTTCCGGAGGATCCGCACGAGGCTCTCCGTCTGCATCAGCAGATCTGGAGCACCGGTGTCCGTACCGCTATCGCGAACGGCGGTGTCGTAAACGATCACCACGGTGTCGGCATTAAGCTCGGACGTCTCATGAAGGAACAGTATGGTCCTGCAATGCAGGTGTTCGAGGGAATCAAGAAGCAGCTTGATCCGAACGGAATCATGAACCCGTTCAAGCTCGGTCTTTAATATTGATAGGGGAGGTAATCTGATTATGTATATGTGTGAAAAAAGTAAGCAGATAGTTGACGCTTGTCGTTTCTGCTGGATGTGCCGTCATATCTGCCCTGTCGGTAATGCGACCGGTCAGGAGAGAAATACCTCAAGAGCCCGTGCACTTGCTCTTTCGCTTGTAAACCGCGAGGGTGTTGAGCTGACGAGCGATGTCATGGACAATGTCTATGAGTGCCAGATGTGCGGAGCATGCACCAAGGAGTGTGTCACCGGTTGGGATCCGACCTTCTTTACAAAGGATGTCCGTCTCAATGCCGCTCTTAACGGCAAGACTCCCGACTACATAAACGCTATAGTTGACAAGATCCTTGATACCGGCAACGCTTACGGCGCCAAGAAGGTCAAGGCTGCTCTTGATAAGGCTATCAAGGCTCACGAGAAGGACGAGAAGATTCTCCTTTTCCTCGGCTCGGAAGCAAGATACAATGTACCTGACGCAGCGGTAAAGGCTATAGAAGTTCTTGAGAAAGCAGGAGTCAAGTTTACTTGCCTTGCTAAGGAACCGGACAGCGGCGCTGCTCTTGACTGGCTTATCGGTGCTGCCGACGAGACCAAGAAGATGATGAAGGATTGCGCCGATGTTATCGGAAAATTTAAAACCATAGTTGCCTTTGATCCGGCTGACGCCAAGGCGTTCGTCCGTGAGTATAAGGAATACGGCGTTAAGCTTGACGGTGTTGTGACCTTCACGGCATATGTCGCCGGTCTTATAAAGGACAAGAAGCTCAAGGTAAAGAACACCGGCAAGGCTGTTGTTTTCCAGGATCCGTATCAGCTTGCCCGTGACCTTGAGGAGACTGAGGAGCCCAGAAAGATTGTTTCGGCTTGTGCTGAGCTTAACGAAATGCTCCTCAACAGAAAAGACACCATGTGGGCAGGCGGCTGGCTCATGGCTATATATAACCCGCTCGTATCCGAGCTTGTTGCCAAAGAGCGCTGGATGAATGCCATCCATGTCGGCGCCGATACCATAGTTACCGCAAGTCCTGCGGAATATGCAGCTTTGAAGAAGGTTGCTCCTTCGGGTAAAAAGGTCATTTCGATCGAGGAACTCGTTCTCGAGGCAACAAAGTAAGGAGTGCATCTGAATGCTGGTTAATTTTAAACAGATCATCGGCATGGCTGAGGAAGGCGGATATTGTATTCCTGCTTTCAATGTTTACAATATGGAGACCTGCATGGGCGCTATCAAGGCAGCCGAAGAACTCAGGGCTCCGGTAATACTTCAGGTCTATCCGAGACTTTTTAAAGAGGAAGCCGGTTATTACCTTTCACCGGTAGTGGTCGCGGCTGCTCATAAGGCTTCGGTTCCGGTATGCTTCCATCTTGATCACGGTCCTACGGAGCTTGAGGTAACAAGAGCGCTGCGCTACGGTGCGACCGGAATAATGCTTGACGGATCAGCTCTGCCGTTTGACGAGAACATAGCTCTTACAAAGAGAGTAGTCGATCTCTGCTCGTATGTAGATGTGCAGGTTGAAGGCGAGCTCGGTCATGTCGGCACTGTCAACGATGATTCCATGGATGAATTTACCGTTCCGGAGGACGCAAAGAAATTTGTCGAGGCGACCGGCGTTACCGCACTTGCGGTCCTTGTCGGAAATGCACATGGCAGATATAAGAAGCCGCCCAAGATCGATATCGGACGTATAGCCGATATCCGCAAGGCTACCAACGGCACTGCGCTTGTCCTCCACGGCGGTTCGGGTATTCCGGATGAGGCTATCAAGGAGGCTGTCAAGGCAGGTATCCGTAAGCTTAATGTTGCTACCGATGTTTGCTATGCATTCCTTGACTGCGTGCAGGAAGAGGTCGTAAAGCCGGACCGCACTGTTGCTGTCGATAACTTCATGAAGAAACCTATAGAGGCTGTAAAGGTCTTTGCTGAAACTAAAATAAAGCTCGTCGGAGCGGAAGGTAAGGCAAAATAATGAGCAAGGTCGTCGGAATCGGTGCATGTGTAATGGATACACTCATTACCGTGCCGCATTATCCAACCGAAGACACAAAGCTCCGCGCAGCATCAACTAAACTTGTCGGTGGCGGTCCTGCCGCCACCGGCATCGTTGCAGTTGCAAAGCTCGGCATTGACGCCGAATATATCGGCGTTTTATCTGATGATTCCACCGGCGATTTTCTTATCGGTGACTTCAGAAAATACGGAGTTGGTGTCGATAATATAACAAAGCTCGGAGGCTATCGTGCATTTACGTCCTGCATATGGCTCAGCGCCGAGGGCGGAACGAGAACCTGTGTGTTTGATAAAGGCAATTTACCGCCTTTGTCATTAAATGAGAATCAGAAGGATGCTATAAAGTCCGCAAAGCTTCTCATGGTTGACGGAAACGAAATGAGCGCTGCCGTTGAAGCCGCTAAGATCGCGAGAGAAAACGGCGTAAAGGTGCTTTATGACTGCGGCGGACTTTATCCCGATGTGGATAAGCTGCTGGCGCTTACCGATATAATGATACCGTCTGAGGAATTTTCGCTTGGTCATACCGGTGAAAAGGATGTTTACAAAGCGGCTGAAAAGCTCTATCGAATGTATCATCCGTCGTATGTTGTTATAACGAGAGGCAAACTCGGCGGTCTGCTTTATGACGGTAAGGAGTACACGGAGTATCCTATATATCCTGCCGAGGTCGTTGACTCAAACGGTGCAGGTGACGTGTTCCACGGCGCGTTTGCATCGGCTGTTGTCAGAGGATATTCGCCTATAAAGTGCTGTCACTTTGCATCCTGCGTTTCCGCGCTTAAATGCACCGGTGTGGGTGCGCGTGAAAGCGTTCCGGATTTTGATACTACTGTAGAATATTTAAGGAGGAACGGATATGAGTTATAAACGTCATTGGGATGCCGGAAAGACCGGTCTTGCTTCCATATACAAGAAGGAGGACAGCGCCTGCCAGGGTCTTGAGATCAGCATGCTGAAATTAAAAAAGGGCATGAGTGAGAACTTCTTTGAGAAGGATAAGGAGATCGTGTTCACTATACTCGGAGGCAACTGCGATATAGTAGGCGACGGCTTTGAATTCAAGAAGATCGGTTCAAGAAAGAATGTATGGGACGGAAAGGCTACCGCTGTTTATGTCGGCCGCAACACCAAGGCTGCCGTCACCGCAAATGATGACGATCTCGTAATTTGCGTTGCATACTGCCCAGCTGAGGAAGACTTTGAGCCCCAGCTCGTTACACCGGACGACGTTGTTGTAAAGGATCTCGGCAAGCCGGGATTTGAGCGTCAGGCTCACTTTATATATGACGAAAGATTCAAAGCAAACCACATCTACCTTGGTGAAAACTTCATCAAGGGCGGTCAGTGGTCGAGCTATCCGGGTCATAAGCATGATACCGAAAATATGCCTGCAGAAGGCTTTGCCGAGGAGATCTACTACTATGAGTATGATAAGCCCACCGGCTATGGCATCCAGCAGGTCTATACCGGAGATAAGTCAGTAGACGAAGCATATGCCGTAAGGAACAACGATTTTGTTGAGATACCGGTAGGATATCATCCCTGCACGGTTGCTGCCGGCTACAACGGATATTTGCTTTGGCTCATGTGCTGCAATCACAGGGGCTTCTATATGTCTACCGATCCGGATCACGCATGGCTCAATAAATAATATTATTTTGCAACAGCCGCGGGATTTTATCCCACGGCTCTGTTGCTATGATGCTGAACATTAATTTGGAAGATAACAGGAGAGGAACTTTATTATGATAACTCTTAAAAACGGTGGTTCCGAGCTTTTGATAAATGAACACGGCGCTGAAATGAAGAGCTTCAAGGTCGACGGTACCGAATATCTCTGGACCGGTGATCCCGACGTATGGGCTTCAAGCGCACCTATTTGTTTCCCTATGACCGGTGGTCTTAAATACGACAAATACACACTTGACGGTGTTGAATATACTCTGCCGAAGCACGGCTTTGCAAAAAATATGGATTTTGAGGTCGAAAGCCAGACCGAGAATACGGCTGTTTTCCTTCTTAAGGCTGATGATGATACCAGAAAGGTATTCCCATACGAATTTGAGCTTCGTATAAAATATGTTCTGACCGACAAAAAGGTCACCGCAACATATCTTGTAACTAACCTTACCGATAAAAAAATGTGGTTTTCGATAGGCTCGCACGACGGATTTGCCTGCCCTGAGGGAATAGAGGACTATGATGTGATATTCCCACAGAACGAGACTTTGAAGAGCTATACTCTTTTCGGCAATCTTTTAGGCAACGATTCGGTCGATATAATCGAAAACAGCGATACGCTGCCGCTTGATTACAACTATTTTGCCATTGATGCCCTCGTGTTCAAGAATGTCGCATCAAGAACATGCCGCCTTGTAAACCGTAAGACCGGCAGGGGAGTTCAGCTTGACTATGCCAAGGCTCCTTACCTTGTTTTGTGGACCAAGCCGCAGGCAAAATATCTCTGCATTGAGCCGTGGTTCGGTCTTGCCGACAATATAAACAGTGACGGCAATATTGAGCATAAGGAAGGCATACAGTCTGTTGAAGCCGGCGGTACATTTACGCATACCCGTGTGATAACCGCACTGGAGGGCTGATATCATGTATGAGAATTTAGTCGCAAAAAATCCCGACATAAAAATACACAGAACATCCGATAAGGAATTCATACAGTACGGACGTGCCGTAGAGGGCGTTTCGGCAGATGAATTCATTGCAGCTGCAAAAAGCGTTCCGATGCCGGAGAGCGGCTCTGCTTATGTTGCGTCGCTCGATGCTTTTGAGGCTACAGCAGCAGCTAAGGATATAGCCGTTAAATGCTTCGGTGAAATGCCGACTGAGGTAGGCTATTGCTACGGATCAAGCAATCAGCTTAACGCCGTTGAATGGCACAAAAGTTCAGAAATTAATGTTGCAGTCACACCTCTGGTCTTAATACTCGGCAGCGTGCAGGATATAAAGGACGGAAAAATAGATTCATCGCTGCTCAAGGCGTTTTACGTTGAGAAAGGCGAAGTAATAGAGGTCTATGCGACGACCCTTCATTTCTGTCCATGTCAGGTGCAGGAGGGCGGATTTGGCTGCGTCGTAGCACTGCCTGCCGGCACCAATACACCGCTTGAAGGTGAATATGAAGATAAGCTGCTGTTCAGAAAGAACAAATGGATATTATCACATGTCGATAACAAAGCGCTTATCGACCGCGGCGTTGTCCCCGGTGTCACCGGTATAAATTATACTATCAACTATAAGTAACTGTACATATCTGGAGGTCAATATGAAATATCTGCTTGGTATCGATTTCGGCGGCGGAGCGTCAAAGGCTACGCTTATAGATACAAACGGAAAAATTGTTGCCGAACATACCGTTGAATATCCGACTCTGCACCCGGGTGCCGGATACTGCGAACAGAATCCCGATGACTGGTACTTGGCACTTTGTGAGGACACAAAGGAGCTTATAGCCAAAAGTTCCGTTAATCCTGCGGAGATTCTTGCAGTCGCCATAGATTCCGCGACCCATACCGCAGTGCTTTGCGATAGTGATGCAAAGCCTTTGCGCCCTGCAATACACTGGACCGACTCACGCAGCAAGGCGCAGTCTGATGCGCTGAAAAAAACGTCGCTTGACATGATAGTCAGCAAGACATTTTCAAAGCCTGATACGATATGGACACTGCCGCAGATAATATGGGTGAAGGAAAATGAGCCTGAGGTTTTCGGTAGGATAGCAAAGATCTTTTTTGAAAAGGATTATATACGCTATCAGCTTACCGGCGTGTATTGCACGGATTATATTGAAGCCGAGGGCAGCATGCTGTTCGATAACAATACAATGTCATGGGACGATGAGCTTTGCGCTTTAGCAGGTATTGACAAAAATATACTTCCGCCTATAGTTAAGCCTACAGATATAATCGGAAAAATAACCGAAAAAGCAGCTTGTGATACGGGCCTTTATGAAGGCACACCTGTCATATGCGGCACTACCGATACAGTTATGGAGGTCTTTGCCTCCGGTGCCGTCAAAAAGGGACAGATGACCGTAAAGCTTGCAACGGCAGGACGTATATGCGTCATGACCGACAAAGCATATCCGCACGAGTACCTCATAAACTACGCGCATATCGTAAAGGGACTTTGGTATCCGGGCACCGCCACCAAAGCAGCTGCCTCGTCGTATCGCTGGTACAGAGATACCTTCGGCGGTGAATATAAGGAGCTTGATGCCGCTGCCGCTGATATTGCTATCGGTGCGGACGGTCTTATGTTCCACCCGTATATAAACGGTGAGCTTACGCCTTATGCCGATCCTATGCTGTGCGGCAGCTTTATAGGTATCAGAGCAGAGCATACAAAAGCGCACTTTACAAGAGCTGTGCTTGAAGGTGTTTCTTTTTCACTGCTCGACAGTATGAGAGCACTTGACGAGATAGGAATACCGCATGACTCCTTCGGCACACTGATAGGCGGCGGCGCAAAGGGTAAGCTTTGGAAACAGATAACTGCCGATATGCTCGGAATAACCTTAAAGACTACCGAGAGCAGTGACTCATCGCTTGGTTCGGCAATGCTTGCCGGTATGGCGGTCGGTATATTTGCCGACGCTGAGGACGCTGTCAACAAATGCGTTAAGTTTAAAGATGTTACCGAACCGAACTTAGAGAATACCGCTAAATATGCCGAACTGTTCAAGACCTATAAACAGGTTCACGACGCGCTGGCACCGGTGTATCATAACAGATAAAAATGAAGATAATAGTTTGTGTCAAACAGGTTGCGTCGGGGGAGTTGAACCCTTTTGACGCATGTGCGCTTGAATGTGCACTGAGAATACCCGACTCTGAAATAACCCTGCTCAGCATGGGGCGCACCAATGTAAAGGAAATGCTTTCGGGTCTTACAAGACTTGGAAACGTTAAAGGTGTTTTGCTGTCTGACATTGCTTTTGCCGGAGCCGATACGCTTGCGACCGGTTATGCACTTATGAAGGCTGCGTCAATGATACCGCACGATCTTATTATCTGCGGCAGACAGACTGTAGACGGCGACACGGCGCAGACAGGCTCAATCCTTGCAAGGATGCTTTCGGTGCCTGTGATAACCAATGTTATGAGCATCGATAAAATAACCGATACATCTATAAGTTGCACGACAAGACTTGGTAAGGAAAAATCCGGATTGCCGGCAGTCATAACGGTAGAGCGGATAAATGAGCTGAGGTTTCCGAGTATACGCTCCAAGGTTGGCACTGTTGAGGTCAAAAATGCAGCTGATATCGGTGCTGATGTATCAAAGTGTGGACTGAAAGGCTCGCCAACAGTAGTTGTTAAAAGCTTTGAGAACAAGTCGGGCAAGCGTCACTGCAAATTTATAAAACCAAGTCAGCTTCAGGCAGCGGTAGAAAAGGGCTTAGCAAAAAGACATGAGGCTATCACCACTATATCGGACGGCAAAAAGTTCAAAAATGTTTGGATAGTCACCGAAGCTCCCCGTGAAATGGCGCTGACCGTCGCCGAGAGCGTGACCGTCCTGCAAAAGAAAAGTGCGGATGAGCTTATAAAAGAAATAAGCGATGGTAAGCCTGACGTTGTTTTATGGCCGAGCGATATCTGGGGCAGACGCACGGCACCGCTTGTTTCAGCAGCCTTAAGTACCGGACTTTGCGCCGATTGCACCGCGCTTGAGACCGATGGAAATGATCTGTTTATGTACCGTCCGGCGTTCAGCGGCAATGTTATCGCCAAAATAAGATGCAAAACAA
This sequence comes from uncultured Oscillospiraceae bacterium, assembly GCA_900539855.1. GTDB lineage: Bacteria > Bacillota > Clostridia > Oscillospirales > Acutalibacteraceae > UMGS172. Next base: position 81,655 of record UQDO01000001.1, on the reverse strand, counting down.
GACCTCAGATGGCGACTGTCAGAACGACGCAGTCAGGCGGCGACATTATTGTTGCGGCAGGCAAGGGGATAAAGGACGATCTTTCGTATGCAAGGCTTATTGCCGATAAATTCGGTGCTGAGCTTGCGGCGTCGCGCGGACTTGTGGATGCAGGCGGAGCGCCGTATGAGCAGCAGATAGGTCTTACAGGTCGCACCGTTGCACCAAAGGTGTATATTGCCTGCGGCATATCCGGCGCTGTGCATCACATCGTCGGTATGGAACAGTCGGGCACGGTCATAGCGATCAATCCCGACAAAGACGCACCTATATTTGAATACGCTGATTTTGGCATTGTTGCCAAAGTGGAAGATATATCGTTTAACTGATTTTGCTTAAAGGAATCCGGAGTCCTCCCATTTACCAAAATTCGAGGACTCCGGAATTTTTATTTTTTTATAAGATCACCCTGTATTAGGTTCTGCTTTTTAAATTCACTTGTTATATAGTTAAGCACATGCTTTTTGTCAGCGCTCCATTCCGGTGCTATCAAATATTTTTTATTTCCGTCACCGGTAAGTCTGTGGATGACCGTGCTTTCCGGTATTCTTCTGATGCACCCGATGAGCAGCCTTGTGTATTCTTCGAGGGTCGGAAGTGTGAATATACCGCTTTTGTATTCAGTTTCAAGGTCTGTCCCGGACAGGACATGCAGCAGGTGGAATTTTATACCTTCCGAACGCATATTACCTATGAAAGCAGCAGTGTCATATATCATTTGCTCGGTCTCAAACGGTAATCCGATTATCATATGTGTAACTACGTCGATGTTTCGCTTGTGCAGCTCGGCTACGGCATCGGTATAGCACTCAAGGTCAAATCCGCGCCTTATGTACTGCGCCGTGCTTTCGTGGATGGTCTGCAAGCCTAACTCGACCCAGACCGGCTTGATAAGGTTAAGCTCGCTTAAAATATCAAGCACCTTTTTTTCGAGACAGTCCGGTCTTGTGGCTATAGACAGTGCCGCTATAGAAGGCTCATTTATTGCCGAAAAAAATCTTTCCTTTTGCCTTTCAATATCGCCGTAAGTGGCGGAATAGCTCTGAAAATAGGCAATGTATTTGCCGCTTTGTATTTTATTTTTGACTTTAAGCTTTGCAGCCTCGATCTCTTTTCTGACATCATCGTTATATGCGGTAAAATCGCCTGAGCCGCCGCGGCAGAAAATGCAGCCGCCGGTGCCGACAGTTCCGTCGCGGTTAGGGCAGGTAGTGCCGCCCTGCAAAGCTAATTTGTAAACCTTGCAGCCGAATTCTGATCGGAGATAGCTGTTGAGTGAGTTATAATACATTGGACATTTCACCTCAAAGTGTGTTGACAAATAAGTATAATTAATTTAAAATTAATAGGATGAATTTTGAAAGAATGTGATAGCTTGTTTATTAAAATTTATGCTGCTGCAGCGGCTGCCGCCGATATATTGATATGTGCCCTTGGAGCCGTCCGGGAGTTTAGCGATATATGGATACCGGTAGTGCTTTTTATGGCTTTTTTTATCGGCTTATCGCTGCTGCATCTGACAGTGACATTCATAATGTCGCTTTTTATAAAGTTGGATAAACCGTGCGATGTTCCTGATAAATTCTGCAGATTCTGGGTGTTTGGCACAGTCGGGTTCGTACTTGATTTAGCCCGCGTGCGTATCACCGTAAACGGTGCAGAAAAGCTGCCGCATGACCGCAGATTTCTGCTTGTGTCAAATCACCGCTCGAACCTTGACCCGATGATCGGGATAGTTAAGTTCTATAAAAATGAAATAGCATATGTAGCAAAGCCGGAGGTGCTGAAATTTCCTATTGTAGGACCGTTCATTCACAAATGCTGCTTTCTTTCAATTGACCGCGAAAACGCGCGCAACGCAATGAGAACGATACACAGAGCGACCGATTTTGTTAAAAATGATATCACATCAATAGGTATATACCCTGAGGGTACAAGAAGCAAGACCGGCGAACTGCTCGAATTCAAGGACGGTGTTTTTTATATTGCAAAAAAAGCTCCCTGTCCGGTTGCGGTCATCACAGTAAAAGGAACGGAAAATTTAAGTAAAAACCTGCCCTTTAAAAGCACTAAAGTGCTGATAAATGTACTCGGCGTGATTGAGCCGGAGGAGTTTGCAGATCTTTCCACCCATGAACTCGGCGAAAAGGTAAGGGAAATGATGCTGGCAGACCTCGGTAAATGAACTATATATTCTTTCTTAATTTTGACGGTGATATTCCGAAGCGCTTTCTGAACATTTTGGAAAACTGGGAGCTGTCGGAAAAGCCGCACCGCATGCATATCTCGGTACAGCTTAAATCAGTATCTGACAGCAGACTGTGAGACAATAGCAGTCTGCTGTTTATTATGTACTGCTTTGGCGCTAAACCGAAGCGATTTTTGAATTCGCGTCTGAAACGGTCGTAATCAATGCCGTAGTCTTTTGTCAGCTTTTTAAGATCAATTGACGATGAGCAGTTTTCCTTAATAAAGTTTGCAAAATACTCAAGGGACAACTCATCTCTTGAATTATCAGATATACTTCTTTCAAATAATACAACTGTTTGTTCCGCTATTGCGCGTGTCATGACATCGCACAATGAATTACTGCTTCTGATCTCAGAATACATCATACTCACAAGTGAGCGCAGCTTTTCAAACGTTGAAACCTTAAAAACGCCCTCAGGCGGCGTCAGATTTTTATCAGACTTATATGCAAAAAATATGACGTCGGCTGTGATTTCATGGTATTCGTCATGCGGTGTTTCGGCATGTATAACGGCAATGTCGCCGCTGTTTATGCTGTATTCATTTTCGCCGATCTTTGTTTTACCGGCTGCCGAAATATATAAAACAACCTCGGTACAGCTGTGCCGGTGCATGACGATTTTTGTGCCCGGCTCATAATGGGCTTTGTAAACATATAGAAGCTCGGTCATATTTTGCACCTTCCGAATATTTGCTCTTTTAATGATAATTAAAATTTTCTGTTTTGTCAATTCAAAAAGTACAAGTTTTCATTGAGCTATATCAAATTTATCTTTTTGAGTTAAAATATTATCGGGAGGTTGATATCATATGACCAATGAACAGTATTTAAAAAATTTATCGGTGCCTACCGGCATGGTTGATGCCGTCATAGATACCGATACATTCAATGAAATCGATGATCAGTTTGCTGTGTCTTTCATGCTTCTTTCAAAGCAAAGGATAAACACAAAGGCTATATATGCCGCACCTTTTTTTAACAGTCATTCGACTTCTCCTGAGGACGGTATGCAAAAAAGCTATGATGAGATATTGAAGCTTCTCCATATACTCAAAATGGACGATTTTAATTGTAATGTCTATAAAGGCTCAAAAAATTATCTGCCTGATGAAAGTACGCCTGTTATATCAGACGCCGCACGTCACCTTGCAGAGCTTGCAAAGAGCTATTCACCTGATAAGCCGCTTTATGTTATATCGATAGGAGCTATAACAAATGTTGCCTCAGCGCTGCTTATTGATCCTTCAATAGCAGAAAACATCGTTATAGTGTGGCTTGGCGGTAATTCGCTTGAAATGCATAATACTTTGGAATTCAACATGAGGCAGGATATTGCTGCTGCACGAGTTGTAATGAGCAGTGCCGCTCCTTTTGTCCAGCTGCCTTGCGACGGTGTGGTCAGTCAGTTTTCAACAACCGGACCGGAGCTTAAATACTGGCTTTATGATAAAACGCCCATTGCCGATTATCTTGCAAGAAACACCGTCCGTGAGGCTGAAAGCTATGCCGCCGGCAGACCGTGGAGCCGCGTTATATGGGACGTCACGGCTGTTGCCTGGCTTTTAAACGATAACGATAGATACATGATGTCAAGGGTGCAGAACATAAGACTGCCTGAATACGACGGTCATTACAGCAATACCGAAACCGGAAAGCTGTTCAGGTATGTATATTTCATTCGCCGCGATCCTCTTATAAAAGATTTGTTTAATACTTTGCTTGCGGAGGGTGAAAATAAATGAATTTGCTTGTTATCGGCAGTTTGAATATAGATCTTGTCATAAAGACAGAGCGGCAGCCAAAAAGCGGAGAAACTATCCGTGGCACTGATTTTGTAACAGTTTGCGGCGGCAAGGGTGGAAACCAGGCAATTGCAGCGGCAAAATTAGGTGCTGATGTTTCAATGATAGGCAATGTCGGAGACGACGATTTTGGCAATATGCTTGTCGGTAACTTAAAAGATGAACACATCAAAGTCAGCGGTATATCAAAATCTGAAGTCAGCTCCGGTGTGGCTGTAATAAATGTATTCGGAAATGATAATACAATTATTGTAAACAGCGGTGCCAACGGTATGTTAAACAGGCATCATATTGACAAGTGCAAGCAGATGATAATGCAATGTGACGCAGTGCTCATGCAGTTTGAAATACCGCTTGAAACGGTCATTTATGCGGCGAAAACAGCAAAACAGTATGGTAAAAAGGTGATCATCAATCCTGCACCGGTCTATGACATACCGCAGGAACTTTTAAAATACACCGATCTTCTGATACTAAATGAGCATGAAGCATCTATTCTTACCAATATCGATGTCGGTATGGATAACGCTGCCGTTGCTGCTGGAATATTATGCAGACTTGGCGTTAGTGAGGTGCTTATAACCTTTGGCAGATCGGGCAGTGCATATTTTAACGGCAACACCGCCTGCATTGTGCCGGCTTATCATGTAAAGGCGGTTGATACAACAGCGGCAGGGGACACATACACAGCGGCGTTTATTATTAAATACAATGAATGTGGTGACATTGAAAAATCAATGAAATTTGCTTCGGCAGCCTCTGCAATAGTTGTGACAAGGCTTGGCGCGTCGGTCTCGATACCGGCACGGGCTGAGGTCGATAGATTTTTAGCGGAGCAATGTGTAAGATAACAAATATAAGTTTAAAAGCTGCAGGAGTTTTCCTGCAGCTTTTTTCGCTGAATTTTAGTTTAGCGGTGTAAAACGCAAAAAAATTCAATTCTACACTTGTAGGGCAGGGGCTCGTCTCCTGCCGCTTTTTACGCTCCTGATGTAGCAACAAATTTTCGTTTATTTATAGGTATAAAAAGCGATAAATCTTTGCCTTACTTGCCTAAAGGGAGGCAAAGATTTAACATTAAAACAAAATCAGACTCCTCTGAAACCGCGTCCGATTATCTCGCTGCTCGTTGATATTATCATGAAAGCGGACGGGTCAATTTCGCGGATTTTCCTTTGCAGCTGAACGGCTTCAAATCTGCGGCAGACCGTATGGACTGCCGTTTTTTCGTTGTGTGTATACGCACCCTCAGCTTTTATAAATGTGGCATCGTGCTTGAGGCTTTTGATCACAAACTCCGCTATTTCCTGCGGCTTTTCGGTTATTATCATAAAATGCTTGCAGGCGTCCATGCTTTCGATCACACCGTCGACTATAAACGCTTTGGCAAACAATCCGAGAAGTGAAAATAGACCTACCTTTATGTCAAACACGATGAACGAGCTTACGGCTATAAGAAAATCAACGCAAAGCAGCGCTTTGCCGACATTTAAGTGGGTGAATTTCTTTAATATCAGCGCCACTATATCTGTACCGCCGGAGGAAGCAGCCTGATGAAATATTACGGCTGAGCCTACAGACGTCAGAAGCATTGCGTAAATGAGCTCAAGCAGCGGCTGATCGGTCAGCGGTGAGGAAAGAGGGAAAATATATTCAAAGGCTTGCGTAAGTCCCGAAAACAGCAGACTGCAGTATACCGTTTTAACTCCTGTCTCACGACCGAGCACAGCGAAACCGATTATTAGACACACAAGGTTAATTGTTGATATCCACATTGCAGGAGACAGGGGAGTGATATTGCCGAGCAAGGTGCCGATACCGCTGACGCCACCAGTAGAAAAGCCGTTTGGTATTTTAAAGAAATAGACGCCGCAGGTAAGCAATACCGTGCCAAGGGTTATCATCAGGTAATCTTTATATGCTTTCATATAGTTCCTCAGTATTTTATTATTTTCAGCCTATAATAGTATTGCATTTTCCGCTTACAAAAAGCAGAAAATGCAATACAAAAGTTGTTAAATTAATTACTTTGAAATTATCTTAGCCGGGTTAATGACGATATCAAAGCTGTCGCAGCCTTTTTCACTCAGCATATCCCAGTTGATATTGCCGAACTCGTCCGCAAAGCCCTCAACATTAGCAGTATCAATACTAATGCGGTAGTAGGTGCCGAGCGACTGGAACAGGATCTGCAGCACCTTCGTATTGTCAGCCTTTGTGATCGTTTTGCTGCCGCTTACAAGATTGCCGTCCTTGTCAAACTCGGCAAGAATAGCACCATCAGAGCCTAAAACACGGATACCGGTATCTTCGGTTGCAGACGTGTATCCAAGATACGACGCTATCATTTTTCCGGCTTCTGTTCCAATGCCGTTATATGCGTTCTGTGCATAATGGATAGTGTTGCTCGGATCATCCATGGTTCTGTCGATTTTTTCAGCATAGTTGCTTAAAATAAATACCTCATCTATGTCATTAGCAGCCTTATAGAGAGCGTCTCTGGCAAAGGTCGACCTGCGGCTGTGCTGCTGAATATCGGTGGCACCAGGATAACGTGCATAGAATGAACGGGGGATAACTATACCGCCAAAATCAAGAGCACAATCATTCATTATATCAAAATGCATTGAACAATATGCATCATAGTAGGTTGAAGAATCATGAACAGTACAAAGATTTTTATCCTTATAATACTCTTCATGCTCGCCCTGATTCCAGATGTAACCGGTGTTTACTATGTTGTATTGCTCGGCAAGGCTCTGATAGGTTATCATGTACTGCTTTATAGCATTTTTATAAAGGACTCCCTTGCCCTTTTTGTCACAAGAGCACAAATAGTTTTCAGTATCTTTTGTCCATTCATGCATACCGGTTGCACCGTTGGCGCACTGAACAAATACTATCTTGGCACCGGTCGCGTCGTGCAGCTCTTTACCTATTGCGGGCGAATATCCGCTGAAGGTCGACGTGCCCTTTGACGGGTCTGTGAGGTCGTAGAGGTCATACTGATCCGAAAGCTCGGTTATGCCGCCGCCTCTTGCTGAGTAAACTGTGCCCTTGTCCGGACGGACGACTTCTTCGGTCGGTGATCCCTTGCCGGGATTTTTCTGATAATAGGCATATTCACTGCTGTAGCCGACGCTTGTCGTGCTGTTTGACTGACCTATGATCAGTACGATTATAACATCTTCTTTGGAAGGATCATAATTTATATCGCGCGTCTTATGGAGCGTATTGTTGCGGTTGTTTGAAAGGTTTACAACAAGCTCTGCTCCCGTAGTAGTGCTCTTATAGGTCTCAGGTGCATAGTTGATGTAATCGTCAGAGGGGATAATTGCATAGCCGTCCCATCCGGCAGCGTGACGCTGGATTATAACAACATCAAGAAGATCAACAATGCCGTCAAGATTGACATCGGCTGCCAGCTTTTCGATGTAGGAGTATTGCTCAGCCTTGCCGGAGGCAATGTCAGCCATAAGCGCAACAGCATCGTTGTTATTGACCGTCTTGTCGCCGTTTATATCACCATACATATAAAGCTCATTGCAGTAAAGCAGTACATTGTCGCCAAGCTTTGCACCATCGGGCAGGTTAAAGTCCTTTAACATTCCGCATGAACGGAACGCCGATGAGCCAATTTCGGTAACGGTGTCGGGCAGAATTGCGGTGGTAAGCACCGAGCAGTATGCAAAGGCAGACGAACCTACCTTTGTAAGACCGGCAGGGAAGCTGACCCGCTTCAAATAAACAGCATTTTCAAATGCGTTGTTTGCTATCTCGGTCACAGTGGACGGTATAGTGAATTCTTCGTCGGTCTTCTGTGCCGGATATGCTATGAGCACAGTTTTGTTCTTGTTGTAAAGTACGCCGTCCTCGGCAACATATGCCGTGTTCTCTGAGCCGACTGTTATGCTCTTGAGCATATAACAACCTGCAAAAGCCATTTTGCCGATCGATTCGCATGTCGATGGGATGGAGACTGTCTCAAGTGCACCGGAGTTCTGGAACGCGTAATCGCCGATAGTTTTGACCGATTCGGGTATGGTCACACTCTTTAATGTTGAAGCATTGAAAAATGCGAAGTCCTTTATCGCGCGTATCGGCAGACCGTTGTATCTGTCAGGTATTACAAGGTCGGTTGCCTTTCCGGTGTAGTTTATAATCGTGGCGGTACCGTTTGAAACCGAGAAGCTGTAGTTCGAAATATCCGGCAGCGGCTTGACCTCATCGGGGTCGATCTCCTCAACTACAAAATCATCCATGTATGCAACGCCATAGCCGCATATGGCAATGTTGAGATACTTAAGATCGGCATTGCTCGTGTAATCAGCAAGGAATGAGTAGCTGACTTCCTTCCAATCGGTCGGAGTGTATTCGGCGGCAAAAGTATACGCGCCTATTGAGCCGACCTCAGCCTTTGCAGACCAGCCGGACTGATATTTTCCGCGCTGCACGCTGAAGCCTATGTAGCTTTCGTTTGTAACCTCAGTGACCTTATACTTAAAGGTTATCTTATATGCCTTGCCTGCAGTGACCGGAATAACCGTACCGTCCTCGGCAACAAGTGAAGTTGCTGACGGTGAAGAACCATTCGTGCCCATCGAGGAGCCGCGATTGCCGGAACCGTTGTTGGTTTTTCCTATAAGATCAGCCTGAACGTCAAGTGCATACTGATAAACAAGCAGGCTGTTTCCGTCTATAGTATCAGAATACATACGGCGGCTTACATACCATGCGCTTGCGCTGTCGCCCTTGACAGCGGTCTTGTAAGGTTCATGGGTGAAGCTGTTTATTTCAAATTTAGACGGTACTTCGGGATCAGGACCGGGAGTTGGTGTAGGAGCCTTGCCGGTCTTTGTGATCACGATATCGTCTATATAAACAGTGCTTTTTTTGGATGAATTTACAAGGTAAAGCTTATCCATAACATTTGTATATGATGAGCTGCTGTCGTACTCATTGTGTTTCATATTTGCGGAGGTGGTAAAGCTGTAGGAATATGTGAACCATTCGCTGTCACTGCCTGATGCCGCAGAATAATCGGCTGAGCTTATAGCGTATTTCGGGCAATTCGGATCATAAGCGGCTTTTGTGCCGTAGTGCGGGCGGATATTGCCGCTGCTGCTTCCGGCTAACACTTTGTATCTAAAAGAAATTGTGTACTTTGTGTTTGCGGTAAGCTTATAAGCAGTATTGCTGTCATCTGATGAAATAATTTCAAAGTTATATCCGCTGCTGTTTTTCGAGTCAAGCCTGATGACATGATTAGATGTATTTCCGGGTTCGGCTATCTTTTCTATCATACCTGCTTCGCAATTGGTACCGCTGTAGCTGCCGGAACCTTCAAAGGTTATAGTAGTCGATTCGGTTGTGGTCTGATCGTTATTCTTTATCGATATATCGTCTATGTACACAGTCGAGTTGCCTGATGCCCAGAGCACGACATAAAGTCTGTCCATAACATGGGTATACTCTGCTCCGGAGACATATTCATTATACTTCATGTTTGCAGTGGTGGTAAACGTGTATGAAAATTCCGCCCACGCAGTGCTGTCTGTTCCAGCGCCTGCTTCTACACCTTTTGCAGTATACTTAGGCTGAGAGGGAACATAACTCGCGCCGCTTCCGAAACGTATCGAAACAAAGCCGCCGGGACTACCGGAAGCCATTTTATACCTGAATTTTACGGTATAAGATGTGTTCGGCTGCATAATATATGCCGTTTTAGAGGTCGAAGATGAGGCAATCTCAAAGTTGTAAGCACTGTTATTTTTCGTTGAAAGGCTCATTATATGGTTTGAGGTATTGCCGGGTTCGGATATCCTTTCGAGCATCCCTGAATCGCAGTTTGTACCGCTCCAGCCGCCGTTGCTCTCAAAGTCTATAAGCGTTGTGCCGGTATCTGCGGTCTCGGCAGCAGAGAAAGGCACTGCTGTTACGGCAAACAATGTCAGCGTCATTGCTGCTGCACAGATGATGCTTACACATCTTTTGAATAAACTCACAGTTATCCACTCCTACTAAAAGAATTTGATCTTCATTGCACCCGGGAAACCGGGCTGCATATAATTACATACTAATTATACTATGTAAAGTGTAAAATTTCAATTATTATTTGTGTAAAATTGTTGATTTTTTCTGATTTCAGTATATAATTGTGTTAAAAATGAAAAAAGAAGGCTGAATTTATGTACAACCAACCTGAGCTTCTGTTTTATAATCACGACGAACTGCTTGAAGGTCCGCTTTGGGACGGCAAGGGCGGTATTCTGTATTTTGTTTCGATAAAGTCAGAACGCGTATATTCATTGAACGTGAATACCGGAATGATTAAGTCTTACGAGACCGACGGACCGGTCGGCTGCGTCGCCATAAATAGCGCCGGCAAGCTTATAACCGCCGAAAAGAAAGGTATTTTTGAAACCGACCTTTTGACTGGCAAAAAGGTGTTTACAGCCCATGCTTATGACGGCGACTACTATAGATACAACGACGGGAAGCTTGACCCTTGCGGCAGACTATATGTAGGCATAATGGGTGACCTTAAAAGAGAAACCGGGGACGGTGCATTATACATGATATCAGAAGGCAAAATATCGGTCGCAGTCGCCGGCACTACCATTTCCAACGGACTCGGCTGGTCGCCTGACGGGAAACATATGTATTTTATCGATACACCGACCAAAAAGGTAATGAGGTATACATATGATACGTCAACCGGTGACATGAGTGCTCCTCATTGCTTTGCCGAAATTACAAACGGTTCCCCTGACGGAATGTGTGTGGATATTGATGGCAGCGTTTGGGTGGCTCAGTGGGGCGGCTCATGCGTTTCTCATTACGACGCTGTGACGGGTGAAAAACTCGGTGAAATCAAACTTCCGGTTAAAAATGTTTCGTGCTGTGCCGTCGGCGGAGAAAATATGGATACTCTTTACATAACCACGGCGAGGTCGGCTGAAAAGGAGCCGCTTGCAGGCGGTTTGTTCGCGGTTAAAATAAGATAAACAGAGAATTACTGGAATTAATAAGCTTTTAACGCAGATTTCGAACGCCTTTAAATGCATATACTGGCGACTAAATTGTTGAAGTTGCATAAAATTATAAAATACTATAGTATAAATATTGACTATTACTATCATATATGTTATACTACATATATCCCGTAGCGGCTGGATTAGTACTCGGCGCGCGTTTCCCGGGCTCGAGTTCTTCCATTGTGGGAAATAAATATGAAGAAGGGATCACAGTGCCTGAATTTTTGATCACTGACGAGAGGGCGTCGATCGTCGGCAATTTGATCGTCAGGCTTCCTGAAATCAGAAGAAGAGTCGGCATTTCTCAGGAGGAGCTTGGCAGGAAGATAGGGAAGAGTCGTCAGAAGGTATCAGACATTGAACGTCTGACTGCACCTATGGGCTGGGATACATATATTGCTACATGTATCGCGCTTGAACACGCCGGTGCATTCGATGAAGCGGAAGATCAATGGTATTTTGAAAACAAGAAGAAATGGTTTGATTAAATAAAAAAAGATCCGGTAATAAGCCGGATCTTTTTTTACTCTGAAATTAAATATGAGAATTTTTCTTAAATTTACCGTTGCATTTTGCAGGGAGATGTGATATCATCATAAATATGAGAATAATTCTCATATCATTCGGAGGCGCTTTATGAAAGAATACAATACCGAGCAGAAAAAGCAGATAATTGACTTTTTAAAGCTGCACAGCGATCACCATTATACGGTTGACGAGATAACAAAGGCTGTCAGTACCGACCGAGGTGCTGGCAAAAGCACTGTTTACAGACAGATTTCAAAGCTCATGCAGTCTGGCGTTATACGCAGATTTGAAACGCCGGGGGTCAAGAGCTTTGTTTATCAGTATGCCAATCATCACGATAACTGCGACAGTCATTACCATCTCAAGTGTGTTAAATGCGGCAGGCTTATACATCTTGAATGTTCAAAGCTTGACGAAGTGAGAGCGCATATAATTTCAGAACATGACTTTATAATAGGCTGCGGCGAATCCGTGATTTACGGACAATGTACAGCTTGTGCAAACGAGGGCAAGAATAACCAACGATGAAACGCATAACAGCATTATTTATTTCCGTCCTGCTGCTTATATTGCTTTGCGGATGCGGCAGCAGCACAAAGGATAACGGCGGTAAGCTCAAAATTATATGTACAATATTTCCGCAGTATGATTTTATAAGAAATATTGCCGGCGATCATGTTGACCTTAAAATGCTTGTACCGTTCGGCATGGAAAGCCACGATTTCAGCCTTGAGAACATGACCGTTGCCGATGTTGCCAACGTAGGCGCATCCGATCTTGTAATATACACGGGTGGTGAGTCCGATTCCGACTGGATAAATACCCTCAGATGTTCCGTAAAAGGCAGCACCGAATGGCTTGCTCTTACCGATATTGTCGAGCCGCTGCCGGAACTGCTGTCACAAAGCATGAATATATCTCATGTTCACTCTGACGGTCATCATGAGCATGAAGAAAACGAAACCGACGAGCATGTCTGGACATCGCCCAAAAGAGCTGTCGAGATCGTTGAGGCGTTAAAGGACAAATTATCGGCGCTTGATCCTTATAATGCCGGTATCTATAGTGACAATGCCGCCGATTATATAGAAAAGCTTAAGCTGCTTGACCAAAAAATGACTAAGACTGTTGAGCTGTCTGAAAAGAAAACACTTATATTTGCCGACAGATTTCCTTTCAGATATCTCTGTGCCGACTACGGGCTATCTTACGACGCGGCGTTTCCGGGCTGTTCTTCAAGTACCGATCCGTCGGTGGCACAGATAGAGTCCTTAACAGCCGCCGCATCAAAAGTTGGTGCAAAAGCTGTGTTTTACATGGAAAATTCCAACGGTATATATGCAAAGCAGATAGCCGGCAAAGTCGGCGCCAAGGCTCTGATGCTTCATTCATGTCATCAGGTTACAAGAGACGAGTTTAAAAACGGCGCAAGCTATATCGGACTCATGGACCAAAATATTGAGAAAATAAGGGAGGCGCTTTCATGAGCCTTATTGAGGTATCTGACCTTTCGCTTGCGTACGACGGTGAAAAGGTGGTTAATGATTTGAACCTATCGGTCGAAAAGGGCGATTACCTTTGCATTGTCGGTGAAAACGGAAGCGGAAAAAGCACATTTGTAAAGGCTCTGCTCGGCATTTTAAAGCCGGCAGGCGGCGAGATAGTTTTTGATGGCTCGGTTTCAAAAAAGCTTGGCTACCTTCCGCAGCAAACTGTGGTGCAGAGAGATTTCCCGGTGTCGGTAGGCGAGGTTATAATATCGGGCTTTGTGTCATCAGGCGGTATTTTTTACACAAGGGCACAAAAGCAGCGCGTATGTGATGTTGAGGATATGCTCGGTATAAAACAGCTCCACAGAAAATCTTACCGTGAGCTGTCGGGCGGACAGCAGCAGCGTGTACTGCTTGCGCGCGCTCTTTGCGCGACCGGTGATGTCATTGTGCTTGATGAGCCTGTTACCGGTCTTGATGTTGAGGCGACGGCTGAAATGTACTCTTTGATTGAGCGCCTCAACAAAAGCGGCATCACCGTTTTAATGGTGTCGCACGATCTTGAGGCGGCAATAAAGTATTCAAACAAAATACTTCACATGTCGCATAATGGATACTTTTTCGGGTCTACTGCCGATTATTTGACATCAGGCTACTATACTAAACTTGTTAAAGGGAAATGACCTTATGAGCATATCGTTTGATTTTGGAATTTTTACAAGCCCGTTTTTCGACACATCGGTGCTGATTTACGCGGCAATAGTCGGTGTATTGACAAGCGTCTGCGCGTCTGTGCTCGGCGTGAGTCTTGTGCTGAAGCGGTATTCAATGATAGGCGACGGGCTGTCGCATGTAGGGTTCCTTGCACTTGCAATAGCGGCGCTGCTCGGAATAACAGGGGATGCAGTAATGTATATTACCGTACCTGTTGTGACACTGGCGGCTTTTCTGCTCATGTGGCTGAGCGAAAGCGGAAAGCTAAAGGGCGATGCTGCAACGGCGCTTGTATCGGTAGGTACGGTCGCTGCCGGATACATTATATTCAGCATTGCAAGAACCGGTTCGGGCGATGTCTGCGCCGGACTGTTCGGTTCATCTATACTCACCCTCAAAAACACCGATCTTGTGCTTTCAGTTGCTTTTTCGGTTGCGATACTGGGCTTGTATACAGTGTTTCACAAAAAAATATTTGCGGTCACATTCGATGAAAGCTTTGCCAAGGCGTCGGGCGTCAATGTCCGCGGCTGCAATCTGCTGCTGTCGGTTATGACCGCGGCTACGGTTGTGGTCGGCATGAAGCTGATCGGTTCGATAATGATATCCGCGGTAATAGTTATACCTGCCGTGGCGTCAATGAGACTGTCGGACAAATTTAAAAATGTAGTTGTTTTTTCGGCTGTTATTTCGGCGGTGTGCTTTATTCTGGGCTTTTTGTTTGCCGTGACATTTGTTATTACCCTTGACGGTGACGCGGTGACCGAAACGGTCATGCTGCCTGTCGGTGCTACAATAGTCGTTTTCAATGTTATTGCATTGCTTATTGCCTGCACTGTAAAAAAGCGCAGAATTCAAAAGCAATAATGTAAAATAATCTGACAGAGACCGGCTGACACTGTGCCTCGCCTCATACCGCAATTTTTGCCTTTAATGTCGTTAAATTTTAGTTTATAGGTGAATAGCGTTCTTATAATTAATTGACAGACGTAGGGAACGAGCCTTGAGTGTCGTTCCGTGCGGTCTCAATTGACTTTTTAAGGAACGACACTGGGGGCTCGTTCCCTACAAGTGCACAATTAGATTTTTGGCTTTTTACACCGCTAAACTAAAATTTATCGGTATTAATAAACAAATTAAAACGGCAGGAGCGGGGTGCAGACCTAAGTCTGTAATATATCTGTTTACGTCGCCTAACTAAAATTCACACACTAAAAAAAGCCGTAGGAAGCATTCTCGCTACCTACGGCTGATCTTTATAAAATATCACACGTTTTCAACAAGATTCGGATAGCATATGGTCACATATGCCTTGCCGGAACTCATTCCTATTGCAATATATCCGGACACTGCGTTTGAGGTTTTGCTGATGTTCTGGTTTGATATTGCTTTGAAATGCTCCGGTGTGAATTTACACATTTTTTCAACTACCTTCATGGCTTCCTCACTGTAATCGGGCCACGAGGCTATAACTATGCTTTTTGAAATTTCTACAAATGATGTGTTGACATCGGCAGAACACTCCTTATAATTCCACGACATCATAACATTTGCTGCTTTGTTTTCGAGATCGCTTGAAATATTGACGCTCATTTCCTTGCCGTCACTTGATCTGACTGTGTATTCTGCTGATGCATACTCGTTGCCAAGACCGTCGTCTTTAAGTTCACATGTAAACCCGTCCGGATACTGCAAAGCAGATATCTTACCGCTCAGTTCCTTTGCGGTGGTGTTGCCTATCGTATATTCGGTGATCTCCGACATCGTGCTTGCCGTTGATTGTGCGTCGCTTGCATTTGACGAGCCGTTATCGCTGCCGCATGAAGCAAGCGAGAATACTGCAACTATTACTACAAAAACAGATAATATCCTTTTCATTTTTCGACCTCTTAAGTGTTATTTTAGGTCATTGTAGCATATTTTTTGCCGTTTGTAAAGTAAACAATGCTTTACTGTTTTTGTATTTTGTGATATCATGTATAAAAATAACAGAGGATTGAGTTGACTTAAATGTTGAGGCAGTATACATCCGTCAAGGTGACTCCTAAAGCCGAAAAATCATTGAAGAACGGTCACCCGTGGGTATTTTCCGATGAGATCACCGAAGTAAACGGCAGATATGAAAACGGCGATATAGTCGATGTTTTTTCGGCTAAGGACCGGTATCTCGGCAGCGGATTTATAAATGATAATTCAAAAATAAGGGTGCGCGTAATATCGCGCAACGCAAATGATAAATTCGATGAGGCATTTTATAAAAGACGCTTGAAATACGCTGTCGATTACAGAAAAACGGTCATGGGGGCCGATTTTTCGTGCTGCAGACTGATTTTCGGTGAGGCAGATCAGTTTCCGGGGCTTACCGTTGACCGCTTTTCAGATGTACTGTCGGTTCAGATAGCCTGCCTCGGCATCGAGCGTATCAAGGACATGCTTTACAGATCGCTTCTGCAGGTGCTTTGTGAATACGGCGTCAATATTTCGGCAATATATGAAAGAAACGATCTTGCTGTCAGAAGCATTGAGGGACTGCCGCAGTACAAGGGTTTTTATGAGGCAGAAGGACTTAAAAAAGACCTCTCCGGGCATGTGATAATAACCGAAAACAACATAAAATATGATGTGGATTATATAAACGGTCAGAAGACCGGATTTTTCCTTGATCAGAAATATAACCGTGCCGCCGTTGCGAAGATTGCAAAGGGCAAAACGGTGCTTGACTGCTTTACACATACCGGGGCTTTCGCGCTCAATGCCGCAAAGGGCGGAGCCGTATCGGTTACCGCTGTTGATATATCGCACGATGCGCTTGAATGTGCCAAAAACAACGCCAGGCTCAACGGCATAGATAATATGGACTTTGTAGCAGCCGATGTATTTGATCTGCTGACCGAAATGAGCAAAAGCGGCAGGTGTCCGTACGATTTTATTATCCTTGATCCTCCGGCATTTACAAAAAGCAGCGGAACGCTGAAAAATGCTATAAGAGGGTACAAGGAAATAAATCTGAAGGCTATGAAGCTGCTGCCGAGGGGCGGATATCTCGCGACATGCTCCTGCTCGCATTTCATGAATGACACATACTTCTGCAGGATGCTGCACGACGCCGCAGCCGACGCAGGTGTATCTCTAAGGCAGATCGAGGCGCGTCAGCAGTCGCCGGATCACCCGATTCTCTGGAATGTACCCGAGACCGATTATTTGAAATTTTATATTTTTCAGATTGTATGATTGAGGGAGAAAAACAATATGACACCTTTTAAACCGAAAGGACCGCAGGCGGTCGTCTCTGAAAAGGAATTTCAGAAATTTATGATCGAAACCGTCGAGCCGGAGCTTGACGATTGCATGACCGAAGGATTTCTGACCGTAAAGGGCGGAGAAAAGATATATTATAACATTTACGACTGCGAATCGCCGGTGGCGGCGGTCACTATTCTGCACGGATTTACCGAATCGCTTGTTAAATTCAGAGAAATGATATGGCATTTTTTAAATCGCGGCGTCAAGGTGTTCTGCATTGACCACCGCGGTCACGGCAGGTCGAACCGCGTGTCCGACGATACCGAGCTTACTCATATTGACAGGTTTTCGGATTACATTGATGATCTGAAAGAATTTTGTGATAATGTCGTTATTCCGGGAAGCGAGGGGTTGCCGCGCTTTGTGCTTGGTCATTCAATGGGTGGCTGCATCGCAGCTCACTTTATATCTATTTACCCTGATGTGTTTGAAAAGGCTGTGCTGTCGTCGCCGATGATAAGACCGCTGACCGCCGGAATACCGATGGGCATATCAAAATTTATCGCGCGTGCTGCCTGCAAGACCGGAAAAGGCACTAAAAAGCTGTTTGGTCATCACGGATATGACGAGGCAGAGAACTTTGCCGACAGCTGTGACACATGTGAGGAAAGGTTCAACTATTACCGTGATCTACGGCGCAAGCATCCATACTTACGCAACACATATCCTTCCTACGGTTGGCTCGACAATTCGTTGAGGGTCGATCGATTCCTGCTTAAGAATGAAAACTGCGAAAGGGTAAAGGCAGACGTTCTGCTGTATCAGGCAGGACTTGACAAGGTCGTTTCCAATAAATATGAGGATATGTATATTGCTAAAATAAAGGGAGCAAAGAAACTGGTCGCCCCGACAGCAAAGCATGAAATATATATGTCTGACACAAAAACATTAAATATTTACTATGATGACATTTTCGGATTTTTAGGCGTTTGATCAGTAAGACTGCGTTTTCTGTATTCGCCAGGCGACAGTTTGAAACGCTTTTTGAACTGCCTGTTGAAGTATTCGACATTGTTGTAGCCGACGGCTATGGCAATGTCGATTATTTTTTGCTTTGTGTGAGACAGCAGCTTTGCTGCATCTGTAAGCCTTGAAGCATTGCGGTGATCGGCAAATGTACAGCCGACCTCGGAAAGAAAAAGCCTGCCTAAATATTTTTCGTTCATATATTTTTCTTTTGCTATTGTCTTTAGCGACTGGCAGTTTTCATGATCCTCGGCAATGGCGATCAGTTCCTTTACGGTTTGTGAGTGCTTTTCATAAGTGCCCTTTAAATTGCCTTCAATGATGCTTTGAGCTGCAAATGCAGCAGCCTCAGCCGTTTTTTGCAGCATTGCGCTGTCACTTACCGTTTCACATTCTTTCAGCAGCTTTTGAGCCCTTTCATACGACAAACCGAGCCTTTCACACGATCTTTTAAGCCTTGCTTTGGCACGGTCATCGTTTGTCTTAACGTTTGTTATATAAACCGTGGCTGCACGTTCGCCGTTATGCATGACCGGGTATACTGTCTCGTACATTCCGTGTATACAAATACCGCAATATCCGCCTGCCGCAGCTGCTTTTTTATCAGCGGCTGTGCGGCATTTGACGCATGTATGAAGTCCCTGCTTTGCGGATTTTATGTAACTGCATATATCGGAGTCATGTATTTTATTAAAAAAATCAATGCCCAATGCATTTGATATTTCACCGGTGCACCAGATCTTAACCTTGAATTTATGACCTGATTCCAGTATTTTTATCCAATCGTTAATGTCAAGCATAAATATCTCCTTAATAATGTGTCATATCATCAATAATTATATATCTTTTGTTCAATAAAAACAAGCGGTACTGCTGTAATATTGATATATAATTAAACAAAGGAGTACAGCTTATGAAAAAGTATGACATACTTGTTGCCGGCGGAGGATTTGCCGGTATAGGCGCCGCCGCTGCGGCGGCAAGTCTCGGTAAAAGCGTATTGCTGGTCGAAAAGGGCGGATGCCTGGGCGGTGCTGCGGCAAACGCTCTGGTTTTGCCCTTTATGCCATATTCGACCCTTAAAAAGAACAGCGACGGCAGCAGCAAACGAATTTTTCTTGTCCGTGGGATCTTTGAGGAAATAACCGATATGCTGACCCTAAAAAATGCCGGCGACAAGTATTATTTCAATACTGACCGCTTAAAAACGGTGCTTGATGAATTTGTTACCGCTGCCGGTGTTGATGTGCTTTTTCATACATCTGTATATTCCGTAAACAGGACCGGCAGAAGGCTTGATTCAGTATCGTTTACTTCGGTCGGCGGCAGTTTTTCTGTTGAAGCGTCTTATTTTATTGACGCCACCGGCGATGCAAACCTCTCGTATCTTGCGGACTGCGGCTGTAAAAAGGGCAGGGAGACTGATAACCTGTGCCAGCCTATGACGCTGTGCTTCAGGGTCAGCGGTGCGCCTTACGATGAAGTGATAAAATGTAAGGATGAAATGAACAGGCTGTATGCCGAAAAACGTGGGACGGGTGAGATAAAAAATCCGAGGGAGGATATCCTGCTGTTTAAGACACGCGACCCGAATATTATTCATTTCAATACTACAAGGGTGGTAAAACTCGATCCGACCGATCCGGTTGCTCTTTCGGCCGCCGAAATGGCAGCCAGAAGGCAGATGGTCGAAATGGTGGACTTTTTAAAAGTAAACTTCCCGGTATTTAAAAATGCAGATATCGTATGTTCTGCACCTGAGATCGGCGTCAGAGAAAGCAGAATGGTAAATGGTGAACATTTGCTTACAGGAAAGGAACTTGTAGAGCTTACAAAATTTCCTGATGCGGTGGCTGCCGGAAACTATGATATTGATATACATAATCCCGAGGGGGAGGGAACTTCGCATTATTATTTTCCGGCAGGAGAGTATTACACCATACCGCTTGGAAGTCTTATCGCTAAAGACGCCGACAACCTGTTTATAGCCGGCAGGTGCATTTCCTGTGACCATGAAGCGCAGGCATCAATAAGGATAATGCCGATATGCTGTGCGACCGGTCATGCGGCAGGTGCTGCCGCAGCGGTTGCGGTGGATATGTCCTGCACCGCAAAGGATGTTGATATAAAGAAGGTTCAGCATACAATAAAGGCACAAAACGGATTCTTCTGAGATCGTGACAAATAAATTTTAGTTTATAGGTATAAAAAAGAGCAAACAGTTTCTTGCTGTTTGCTCTTGAATTATTGTGACATCAGCCGTTCGTAACGCTGCCGCTGCCTGTAATATCTATCTTCTCGCCGAGATATTTGGGATCGGGCTTGAAAACGCAGAAGAGGAAGTCTTTGTTTCTTGCTATGATCTCACGGATGTTACGGTTAGTCTGTCCAAGATAACGTCTCACGTCTGCCGAGACTCCGTATGCATCGATACCGAAGCTTTCGGCATCAAAAAGCGCTCTGTACAGATGATAGCTTTGCGTAACGACAACCGCATTTTCAATGCCAAATACCTTGTTTGCTCTAACCATGCTCTCATATGTTGAAAAACCGGCGTGGTCGCAGAATACCGCATCTTCGGGTACGCCCATATCAACGGCGTATTTTTTCATTGTGCCTACCTCGTCGTAATCAGTCCTGCCATGGTCGCCCGACATTAAAATACGCGGAGCGATACCTTTTTTGTATAACTCGACTCCCGTGATAATGCGGTCGTAAAGCATGTCCGACGGTCTGCCGTCATCCTTGACGCCGCAGCCGAGTATAATTATGCAGTCGTATCCGCCGCTTACACTGTCGACGGTAAAGATTTTATCTTTTTCCCTGTTCTTTATATAGCTGTTGACGCATAAGGCGTAAATACCGGTGACGACACCAAATATCAATAACACCGATATGACACAGATCAGGGCTTTTTTACGTTTTGTCATATAATACCTCCTCTCTTTTGGGGGTGATATTTAATGTTTCATACCTGTAATTTTACAAAATTTTACACCGTGTGTCAAGCATCTTGAAAACAAAAATACACTATGCTATAATCCACCTGTAAAATGAATAAAAGGGGACTGCTTATGGAATTTTCTGCTTTAAAAAATCCGCCTAAAAGATACAGACCTTCACCGTTCTGGTCATGGAACGAAAAGCTCAATACGGATGAGACAAGACGTCAGATCCGTCTTATGAACGAAGCCGGACTCGGTGGGTATTTTATGCATGCCAGGGGCGGTCTGCTTACCGAATATATGGGCGAAGAGTGGTTTCAAAATGTAAGCGCCGCAATAGACGAGGGCAAAAAATGCGGCATGCTTCCGTGGGGATATGACGAAAACGGTTGGCCGAGCGGCTTTGGCGCCGGCGCAGTAAACGGGCTTGGAATAAAGTATCAGCAGAAGTATCTCCGTATGGAGAAAACTTCAGCGCCTGTAAAGTCCGACCGTACAATAATCAACCTGCCGTACGAAGGATATAATCTTCATTTTTACTATGATATTAACCCTTTCTATGTTGATACACTGGACGGGGAGGTCACCGACGAGTTTATAAGGGTGACTCACAGCGCATATAAGCTGAAACTCGGATCACAGTTTTCCGATATGAAGGGATTTTTCACCGATGAGCCGCAGGTTTCACGCGCCGGTATACCGTGGTCATTTATAATTGAAAGGGAATATATGAACGCCTACGGTGAGCCGTTGGCACCCGAGCTTTTGAAGCTGTTTATGACCGTCGGCAATTTCAGACAGATAAGGTATCGTTTCTGGAAACTTGTGCGTGATCTGTTTGCGGACAATTTTTTGGGCAGAATACATAACTGGTGTAAAGAAAACGGCTCTATGCTTACCGGTCATATGGTCATTGAGGAAGGCTTCAGGAGTCAGATCATGGCTAACGGTGCCTGTTCGCCGTGCTATGAATATATGGACATACCCGGTATGGATCATTTAGGACGCAGCCTTGCCTCGATCCAGACCGAAATGCAGCTTTCATCGGTAGCTAATCAGCTCGGCAAAAAACAGATACTTTCCGAAACCTTTGCACTGTCCGGCTGGAACGTCAGCTTTGAGGACTTAAGAGCAATGTTTGAAGCACAGTTCAATCACGGTATCAACCTGCTTTGTCAGCATCTTGAGGGCTACAGTCTGCGCGGTATCAGAAAAAGGGATTATCCGGCTTCACTGTTTATACATCAGCCGTGGTGGAAGGATTATAAGATCTTCAACGATATTGTCAGCCGAATCGGTATGCTCATAGCAGAGGGTGAGGTCAATTACGACATACTTGTGCTGAACACCATAGAGAGCGGCTGGATGTATTACGACAGTAATTCGTGGGACCTGCTTGATTCGCGCTATTGTCGTGACATGATTGACACTATGCAGTCGCTTGAAAATTCCCAGCTGCAGTATCATCTTGGCGACGCAAGGATAATTGAGAGGTACGGTAAGATATTAGACGGCAGATTTTGCGTCGGCTCGCAGAAATACAGTGTGGTTATTGTACCGCCCTGTCCCTGCCTTGGCGAGGAAACACTTTGCCTGCTTGAAAAATTCTCGGCTGAAGGCGGCACCGTTATATTTACGGAACAGGTGCCGGAATACGCATCCGGCGTCGTTACCGACCGCTTTGCAAAGCTTGCCGAGCGTTCAAAATTTGCATATCATAAGTGTGTCAGCGCAGCAGTGCCGGCAAATGTAAGAAAGATATCCGTAAGCTACGCAAATAAGGATAAGGAGCCGGTCTCGGTGCTTGTCCGCGACTTTTCAGACCGCGGCATGACAATGTATTATATTTTCAATCCGCTGGATGTAAAGCATGATATTGAAGTGTCGGTAAATGGAAAGAGCGCTGCTCTGTTCGACCCTCAGACCGGCGAGGAAAAGCCTGTTTGTTTTGAAGAAACAGACAGTACACTTAAAATAAATACAACGCTTCAAAGACGCGGTTCTGTGGTACTGTTCGTATATAACGACGGCAGATCTGCCTCTTTGATACAGTCGGGCAGCAAATCATTAAGATCACTCAGCGATGTTTTGAAGGGTGATTGGAAGCTTAAAAAGGCTGATAACAACTGCCTGACGCTTGATTACTGCGACCTTTATTTTGACGGTGAGCTTGCAGCCGAAAACCTGCCGGTAAGCGATGTGCAGGAAAAAGCATGTGCATTCTTAAGACCGGTAAAGACCGATGTGGTGTTCAGGTTCAATGTAAAAGACGACGGCTTTGAGCACTGCGATCTTGCTTTGGAAACTCCCGAAATATTCACAGTTACCGTAAACGGGGAAGAGGTGCCAAAAAATATTACCGGCTATCTGCATGATACTGCCTTTAAAACGATCGATATAAGAAGATATATAAAGACCGGAACAAATGAAGTGCGGCTGTCGTGCGAATTTTCTGAGCGCCCCGAAACCTATGAAAGCATAAAGAAATCTCCCGTTTTTGAGTCGGAGAAAAACAAACTTTCATATGATATGGAGATCGAAGCCATATATATTTCCGGCGATTTTACAGTCAAGACAGATAAGCCATTTGAGCATCTGCAGCGCAGAGCTTTAAGAACCGACGGAGACTTTTATATATGCGCTAAGGACATAAATGTTACCGACGGCAACATGGCTGAACAGGGGTATCCGTTCTTTGCCGGAAGCATGACATTTGAAAAAACGGTCATCTTATCCGCCGACGACTGCCGCGACAGAGCGTTTACTCTCTCTGCGCTGTGCTCTAATGTCACAGAGGTCAAGGTAAACGGCTGGGATGCCGGAAAAATCATGTGGCATCCATATTCGATAGATGTATCAAACCTTCTAAAAGAGGGCGAAAATACATTCGAGGTCACGGTCACCGGAAACCTGCGCAACATGCTGGGGCCGTTCCACCTTGCAGAGGGCGAAAGCTTTTCAGTGTCGCCGAGATCGTTTTTCCATGAGTCGCCTATATGGATAAAGGGGAAAAATCCGTCATGGGTCGATTCATACTGCTTTGTTGAATACGGCTTGTTTTTCTGATATAAAAGGGCATCGTTTGATGCCCTTTTTAAATTTTTTGTTGACTGTAGTGTGGATTAGTATTATAATGACTTAAAATCAAAAAACGGAGGAAATTTTAATGGCTGTTTTTATTAACGAACCGTCGCATACCTTTAACGAGTATCTGCTTATTCCGGGCTATTCATCAAGTGAATGTATTCCGGCAAACGTGAGCCTTAAAACACCGCTTGTCAAGTTCAAAAAGGGTGAGAAGCCTGCTATTACAATGAACATACCGCTCGTTTCTGCGATTATGCAGTCGGTATCGGGCGATAAAATGGCTATCGCTCTCGCAACAGAGGGCGGCGTTTCCTTTATATATGGCTCCCAGTCTGTAGCCGATGAGGCTGAAATGGTCGCAAGAGCCAAGAACTACAAAGCCGGATTTGTCAAAAGTGATTCCAATATAAGGCCGGATGCTACGCTTGCCGACGTTATAGCGCTCAAAGAAAAGACCGGTCACTCCACTATCGCCGTTACCGAGGACGGTACCGCCGACGGTAAGCTGGTGGGCATTGTTACAAGCAGGGACTACAGGGTCAGCCGTATGTCTCCCGATACTAAAGTAGATGAATTTATGACACCGTTTTCCAAACTTATCTGGGCAAGGGAAGGTACAAGCCTTAAAGAAGCCAACGATATTATATGGGATAATAAGCTCAATTCTCTGCCTATTATAAGCAATGACGGTAAGCTCTGCTACATGGTATTCCGCAAGGACTATGACAACCATAAGCAGAATCCCAATGAGCTGCTTGACGAGTCAAAGCGCTATGTTGTCGGTGCCGGTATAAATACGAGGGACTATGCAGAGCGCGTTCCGGCGCTTGTTGAAGCCGGTGCAGATGTATTGTGCATAGACTCATCAGAGGGCTTTTCAGAGTGGCAGAAGCTGACTATAGACTGGATACGCTCACGTTACGGAGATACCGTAAAGGTTGGTGCAGGAAATGTCGTTGACGCAGAAGGCTTCCGTTTTCTTGCAGAAAGCGGTGCAGATTTTATAAAGGTCGGTATCGGCGGCGGTTCTATCTGCATAACCCGCGAAACCAAGGGAATCGGCAGAGGACAGGCAACTGCTTTGATAGATGTCTGCAGGGCAAGGGACGAGTATTTTGAGGAAACAGGCGTTTATGTACCGGTTTGCTCCGACGGCGGTATTGTGTATGATCATCACATGACGCTGGCT
The DNA here is from genome assembly GCA_900539855.1 of uncultured Oscillospiraceae bacterium. Lineage (GTDB taxonomy): Bacteria > Bacillota > Clostridia > Oscillospirales > Acutalibacteraceae > UMGS172. Next base: position 56,304 of record UQDO01000001.1, on the reverse strand, counting down.
CTTGCCATGGGCGCTGATTTCATAATGCTCGGCAGATATTTTGCCCGTTTTGACGAAAGCCCGACTAATAAGGTCAATATAGGCGGTAACTATTTTAAGGAGTATTGGGGCGAGGGTTCAAACAGAGCGAGAAACTGGCAGCGTTATGACCTTGGCGGCGATAAAAAGCTGTCTTTTGAGGAAGGCGTTGATTCATACGTCCCTTATGCCGGAAAACTGAAAGATAATGTTGAGCTGTCGCTCAGTAAGGTAAAATCCACAATGTGCAACTGCGGCGCTCTGAGTATACCGGAGCTTCAGAAGAAAGCAAAGCTTACTCTTGTTTCGGCGACGAGTATCGTCGAGGGCGGCGCACATGATGTTATACAAAAGGAAAAAAGTCAGGCTATTAAATAATGCCCAAAATGCTGTGCATCATAATGTACAGCATTTTTTTGCTTGCAATATGAATAATTTTATGGTAACATGAACTAAGTTTATATAAGTATAAACTGAAAATTTTAATTTATTGGAGGAATTTTTTTGGATTCGGACAGTTGGGTGCAGATAATTTGTCTTGTAGTACTTATTACCTTTTCGGCGTTTTTTTCAGCGTCGGAAACCGCCTTCACTTCTCTAAACCGCATCAGACTTAAAACAATGGCTGACGACGGAAACCGTCGCGCCGCAGCAGCTTTAAAGCTGACTGAAAACTATGACAGGCTGCTGTCAAGCGTGCTTGTCGGCAACAATATCGTTAATATTACCGCTACGTCGGTCGCGACCGTGCTTTTCATAAAAGCGTTCGGACAGGGCAAAGGTCCTACGGCTTCGACCATTATAATGACGGTAATAGTGCTTATATTCGGCGAGGTCACCCCAAAAAGCGTTGCCAAAGAATCACCTGAAAAGTTTGCAATGTTTGCAACGCCGATATTGAGAGCCATATCTTTCATATTAACACCTTTTGTTGCTTTCTTCGTACTTTGGAAAAAGCTGCTCAATAAAATGTTCAAATTCCAGAATGACGATACGATAACCGGTGATGAGCTGCTAAATATCGTTGATGAGGCTGAGTCCGGCGGCGGTCTTGATGAAGAGGAAAGCGACCTTATCCGTTCAGCAATAACCTTCTATGAGTGCCCGGTCGGCGATATACTCACTCCGAGGGTCGATATGGTTGCTATTTCAAAGGATGATACGCCGCAAGATATCGCTGCTGTTTTTGACGAATCCGGATTTTCGCGCCTGCCCGTTTTTGACGGCGACGCAGACAATATAATCGGCGTTATACATATAAGGGATTTCAATAAATATGTAATAACAGGCGGTAAGCCTGTTTCATCGATAATTAAAGATACAGTTTATGTTGCAAAGCAGATGCAGATAAGCGATCTTTTAAAGCTTATGCAGTCCAAAAAGACGCACATGGCTGTAATTTCGGACGAATACGGCGGAACGGTCGGGATCGTTACGATGGAGGATATCCTTGAGGAGCTTGTCGGAGAGATCTGGGATGAATACGATGAGATAGTTGAAGAATTTTCGCCGCAGACCGACGGTTCGGTCAAGGTGCTCTGCAATGCCCAGCTCGATAAAATGTTTGAATATTTCGGACTTGAAGATGATAAAAAATCAGAGTCGGTCTCGGTCGGTGGCTGGGTGCTTGAGCAGCTTGGCAAAATCGCCGAGGAAGGTGATACCTTCACATATGAAAACCTTTCGGTGGTGGTCACAAAGGTCGATCAGCGCAGGATAATTGAGATATCGGTGAACGTTCTTGATACGGTTAAAGAAGACGAAAACGAGGACGACACCGAAAAAGCAGAAGATTGACATTCAGACTTTTGAAGATAACGTAAATCAAACATAATATTATAAACAGAGCCGTGACACGCAGCAAAGCTTATTGTCACGGCTTTTTTATACCTATAAACTAAAATTTATCATAATGCGGACATATAACAAAGGCAGGAGCAGTGCTCCCACCTTACATTTATTGAAATATTTAAATTGAGATGTCAAAACCGCATAAACGCATCATAAAAGTATCGGCTGGAGCTGTCTGCCCTCAAATGCAGCAGATAGGCTGTCGGGTATCAGCTCAAAATCAGCGATGCATGAATTGTGCTTTTTATCGGGCTGATCCTGTCCGAACGGCACAAAGTAAACATTTTTGCAGTTGAGAAGTGCTCCTATATTTTTTGCGGACGCACCAAGTGCGTCATTTGTTGAAAGAGCTATCAGCAGCGGTTTCTCGTTTCTTAAATGTGCTTTTGCCGCCATCGTGACCGACGTGTCGGTTATTCCACAGGCTAATTTTCCAAGCGTGTTGCCGGTGCAGGGCGCTATTATAAGCGCATCAAGCAGGCATTTGGGACCTATCGGTTCAGCCTCTTTTATCGTGAATATGCATTTGTTTCCGCTTTCTCTTTCCAATGTACCTATAAAATCTTCGGCTTTGCCGAAACGGGTGTCGGTCGTTCTTACGATATCGGATACGATAGGCAACACATCGTATCCAAGTGACTTTAAGACCGTGACCTCAGCTATGGCTTTTTGCAGGGTGCAGAAGGAACCGCAGACTGCAAAGCCTATTTTTTTGCTCTGCATTATTGATCCTCCGTTTTCGTTATATTGTTTAAATTTTCTAAAATGACTTCGGTTATAAATACCGCAGCGGTCTTTGGACTGGATTTGCCGGGTAATCCGCTGTAAACAGCAGCGTTAATTCCGTGCTTTGAAGCAGCAGCAAGATCAATGCCGGAATCGGTCGCAAGATCACATACGAACGTGTCCTTTTTGCAGTGTGAAAAGAAAAAGGAATCAAGCAGCGGCGACGGAGCGGTGTTGAAAATATAGTCAAAGTCCGCTATATGCGATTTGAAATCGTTTGTATTTATTGCGCTGCAGCCGTTTGCCTTTATACGGGCAAGCGTTGCTTTGTCCCTTGAAGTAGCCGTGACTGCTGCGCCCAAAGCTTTCAGATATTCTGATAACCGCTCGCCGATCCTGCCGTAGCCTATGACCAATGTTTTTGAATTATACAGCGATCCGTCGGTGCCGTTTATCGCAAGACCTATTGCCGACTCGGCTGTAAGAACAGCATTGTTGTAAATAAGGGTGCTGTCATTGTAATAATCACAATGTGGTATTCCGGCGGCATTCAGGTCATCCTCAAATTGCTTTTTTATCATACCGGCAAATATAAATTTCGGCTTGCATTGCAGAATATCCTGCAAGAAAATAACGTCATGCGTAAGCGATGTCACGACCGTCATGCCGTCGCGGCTGCAGGGCAGGGGTAAAACAACAGCGTCTGCTCCGCACACAGCGGAACACACGCTGTCCGTGGACAGAAGCCCATCCGTGTCGGGCAGACCGAAGATTGATACTTCATGCCCCAAAGCCCTCAGGTGTCTGGCTGCTTCTATCTGTCTTTTATCTCCGCCTATCACTGAAAAAACCATGCTGCATATTCCTTTCGGCTGAAATTACCGCTGCGCCGCAGAAATTACGGCGTGGTGATATGAAAAATGCTGTTTTTCAGTACATAGTATGCAAATATCCTGCCGGTGACACAAAATTATCGGTTAAGGTATTTTGTCTTTATCATTTTTATCAGCTCGTCCCGGTAGTTTTTGCGGAAGTCGTCTATCACCGCATCGGTTATATCATCAATAACAGCGCCTATCATAGGGCCTTTAATTCCAAGCAGAGCTATATCACTGCCGTCAATTTTCAGCATAGATTTATTGTACGGTTCGCCTGACTGAATGATGCTGTCGATAATATCACACGGTTTGCCATATGCTCTGAGCAGATTTTCGGTCATTTCCGCACCGCCTGTTTTCAGCAGCTTTTTTATGTCACATCTTGTCACATGAGGCATGGACAGCATTTCTGAATAGATATCTGCTTTCTCTGCCGTTTTGTTGTCAGATTTTAAGTTCTTCAAAACCGCTTTTGCATCGGTACGGCTTTGTTTGCAGTAAAACGCAAATCGCAGTGCAAACTCTGCTGGACATGCGTCAGGTATTGACGATCCGACAGGGCAGGATGGCAGGCCTGTAAACTCCAATGCGCCGCAAAGCAGCAATGGGTCAAGACTTGTCGGTCTGCCGCCGCAAAAGGTCTTTTTAAGCTCAGAGAGAATTCTTTCGGCGCTTATCTCCTTCAAAAGGTAAGACAGCTTTATGGCAGCTTCATAAGATTTCTCTTCAATTTCAAAACATAGCTGTGATGAAAACCTGAAAAGCCGCATTATTCTCAGCGCATCCTCTGAGAATCTTTTTTCCGGTTCGCCGACAGTCCTTAATTTTTTTGAGCATATATCTGCAACGCCGTTTAAAGGATCGTATATTTTGCCTTCTTCGGAACAGCATACAGCATTGACTGTAAAATCCCGACGGCGAAGATCATCATCCACCGATGAGACATATCGAACAGAGTCGGGCGCTCTGTGATCGCTGTATTTGCCGTCAGAACGGTAGGTTGTAACCTCGATAGGCATTTTATTTATAATGACGGTGACTGTGCCGTGCTTTATACCTGTAGGTACGGTGTGGTTAAAAATTTCAGTAACATTTTCAGGTCTGGCACTTGTGGTGACATCAAAATCACCAGGTGTCCTGCTCATTATCATATCACGGACCGCTCCGCCGACACACCATGCCTCAAAACCGGCATTTTTAAGTGATTTAAGGCAGGAAATCACTTCATTTGGTAATAAAAGTTGCATATTTACCCTCAAAATTTAAATTTAGTGTTTATTTTCCTTTAAAAAGATTATATAATAAAGAACAGAAAAATTAAATACTAATCTTTGCTTTTTTAGGCGGATCGGAGATATTGTTTATGAAAAAGCATGTTGCAGGCGATGAACTGCTGAAAAACGCGAAAAAAATCCACATGGTAGGCATCGGCGGATCGGGAATGTGTCCGCTTGCCGAAATACTTCACAGCAAGGGATATTCACTTACCGGCTCCGATGTCAACGAGAGCGACCCGTTGAAAAGGATTAGGGCACTCGGAATAGAAGTTCACATGGGTCACAAAGCGGAAAACGTCCACGGAGCCGATCTTGTTGTCTATTCGGCTGCCATATCTCATGACAATCCCGAGCTTCTGGAGGCTGAAAGGCTGTCTATCCCTGCTATGGAGCGTTCAAAGCTGCTTGGCGCGATAACGAGACATTTTGATCACTGTATAGGGGTCTGCGGAACGCACGGCAAAACTACCACCACATCGGCGATAACACAGATGTTTATAATGAACGGTCTTGATCCGACCGCCGTGATTGGCGGAAGGCTGCCGCTCATAAATGCTAACGGAATTGCCGGCAATTCTGAGTACATGATATGTGAATCCTGCGAATTTGTAGATACCTTTTTACAGCTTTCGCCCGATATGGCTGTGCTCCTTGATATTGATAACGACCACCTCGATTATTTCAAGACAATGGATAACCTTGTAAGATCGTTTGGGAAATTTGTGTCAATGTCGAAGGTCGCCGTTGTAAACGGGGACGATCCATTGGTCAAAAAGGCGATAGAAGGCTTTGAGGGCGAGGTCATCACCTTCGGTCTTGACGCCTCAAACGATTACTATGCCACTGATATAAAGCAGGCAAAGCACGGCTATGCCTTCACTGTCAATTACAGGTCAGAGCCGCTGTTCAGGCTCGAGCTATCGGTGCCCGGAAAGCATAATGTTTATAACATGCTTTCGGTTGTTGCCGTCGGAAAGTATTACGGCATAGAAAACGACGGTATAAAGGACTCACTTTCAAAATTCGGCGGTGCAGGCCGCAGATTTGAAAAGCTTGGCGAGTGGAATAGTATATCGCTTATAGACGATTACGCACATCATCCGACCGAGATAAAAGCCACACTTTCGGCGGCAAGACAGCTCGGATTCAAACGGATAATAGCCGTTTTCCAGCCGTTTACGTTTTCAAGAACAGAGCTTTTAAAGGATGATTTTATCGACGCGCTGTCTTTGGCTGACAAGGTAATACTGACGCCGATCATGGGCTCGCGCGAGGTAAACACGACCGGTATAACCTCAAAGGTGATAGCTGACGGTCTTAACGATGCTGTTTGTGTCGCCGATCTCAGTGAGGCTGCGCTTACCGCTGTCGGCTATGCCGCGCCGGGCGATGCTATCATCACTATGGGCGGCGGAGACATATATAAATCCGCATATATAATGCGCGATATGCTTTCAAAATAAAGTATTATTTTTCGAAATATCTTCCGGATTGCTTCCGGAAGATATTTTTTTGCGTTCTATTCTTGTCCTAAGCCACATAAATTGTTTTAGAAGAAAGGATGGACGTGCCATGACGGAAGACAAAAAGAACCAACTTTTAAACGAAATCGCAGCTTACTTTTCGCCCACTGTTCGTCACTTAATATCGCTGCTGCCGGGGAAAGCTGTAGGCGAGATGAGTGAAATACGGCTCAGAGCCGGGCAGCCTTTGTCGCTGACCGTGAAAGGCGAAAACGTGTTTTTATCTGACGGCGGACAGCTTTGTTATCTTCTGCAAAGCGGTCTTTACACGGTTACAAAAAAGGATATAAACGATACCTTCAGAGCTTTATGCGAATTTTCAGAATATGCATACAAGGATCAGCTGAAAATGGGTTACATACCGCTCAAAAACGGATGCAGAGCCGGAATCGCAGCAAGAGCTGTTATTGAAAACGGTAAAATGGTCGGCATAGCCGAGGTGTCGTCGATTAACATAAGGCTTGCAGTAGAATATAAAAACTGCGCCATACCGCTCTCAAAATACTTTTCAGGCGGTCTGCTTATTGCCGGTCCGCCGGGATCTGGAAAAACGACCCTTTTGCGCGATTCGGTAAGACTTATATCGTGCGGCATAGGCACCGCAAGAAAGCGCGTTGCTGTCGTTGACACACGCAGCGAGATAGCGGCGGTAAAGGACGGAGTTCCGCAAAATGATATAGGTGTTCTGACCGATGTCCTGACCGGATGCGGAAAAACCGACGGAATAGAAATAGCTGTAAGAACACTAAACCCTGAGGTTATTGCATTTGACGAGATAGCCAACAGGGATGAGGCAAGATCGGTGATATCCTCAATGTTTTCCGGTGTTGAGGCTATAACGACCGTTCATGCCGGATCAAAGGAAGAAATATTTGAGCGTGAGCCTGCAAGGCTGCTGCTCGAAAGCGGCGCCGTAAAAAACGCGGTTTATATAGAATATCCGGGCGCAAAGCCTGAAATAGTGTGCGTCCCAAAAGCACATGCCGGGTTGGTGGAGCAAAGATGTTAAGGACACTTGGAGTGCTGCTTCTATCGCTTGCAACGGCTGCGACAGGGTTTATTGTGAATGATAAGTATAAACAAAGGTTTACGGTGCTGGACGAACTGTGCAGATTTTCTGCCGTGCTGACTGACGAAATGAGATCAAGACATAACGGTCTGTTTGAAATTTTTTCAAGGCACGGCAAAGGTAGATTGGAGTTTTTAAGCCGGATAAATAAGGATAATATTGGCTGCACTGAAAAACTGGTTAGTGTACTGATTAACTATCATATCGATAAAAGCGACGCACCGGTGATCGCTGATTTTCTGACCGGACTCGGTGTTGGCGACATCACTGTCCAGGAAGATCACTGCAGATATTATTCCGAGAAATTCCGGCAGCTGAGATCGGAGTCTAAGGCGCAGATAGCCGACAAGGGCAGACTGCTCAAAAGTCTGTTTATGTTTGCCGGTGCAGCTGTTTTCATAATTTTCATCTGAAGCAGATTGGAGATTTAAATGGACGTTGATTTTATTTTTCAGGTGGCAGGTATAGGCATCATAGTGGCTGTTCTGAATCAGTTGCTTGTCCGTTCCGGACGTGAGGATCAGGCAATGCTCACAACACTTGCCGGGCTGGTTGTAGTCCTTATAATGGTAGTGACCGAAATAGGCAATCTGTTTGACACGGTAAAGTCGGTGTTCGGGCTTTGAACATGCTGTTTACCGTTATAGGTATTGCAGTTGTATCGGCAATGCTTATCATTTTTATGAAGCAATACCGTCCGGAATATTCCATGCTCACTGCGGCAATAGCCGGTGCCGTGCTGACTGCTGCCGTTATCATAGAGTTTAGCGGACTCAAAGATACATTGATATCACTATTTGAGCTTTCCGGAATCGACAGCGAACTGCTTGTAACCGTGATAAAGGCAATGGGGGTTTGCTATATTACCGGATTTGCATCGGATATCTGCAGGGATTTCGGTCAGACCTCACTTGCAGGTAAGATCGAGCTTGCAGGTAAAATAACGGTTGTACTTATAAATGTGCCGACAATAAAGATCATTATAAACACGGCTGTGGAGCTGATAGGATGAAAAAAGTAATTATTGCCGCTGCTATTATGTGCGTATTAGTTTTTGCGGCGCCTGCTGCCATAGCGGCGGAGGCTGATACCGATATCAACGAAATATACCGCAGTCAGTTTGAGGCAAGCGGTGCAGACAAGCTGTCTGAGGCGCTCCCGGAAGATGTAAGGGAGCAGATGGATGAATACAGCTTTGATCTCCCTGACGGATCAGATTCGCTGGGCGGAAATATAAACGGTGTGTTCGAAAAAATACTTGATTTCATAAACAAAGGTTATAAAGCGCCGCTTGCTGCCGGTTGTTCCGTACTTGGTATCCTGTTGCTCGCCTGTATTTCAAATTCCATTGCAAGGGAAAGCGGTATATTAAAATATGTCCTGATTACCGGCATAACAGCCGTGTCAGTGGTGCCGGTGGCATCCGCCTTGGTGTCGACCGTTGACGCAGTAAGGTCGGCAGGCATTTTTATGATCTCATTTGTGCCGATTTATGCTGCGATACTTGCCGCATCAGGTAAAACGCTGACGGCTGCCGGTTATTCGACCGTTATGCTTGTCGTTTCAGAAGGCGTGTCCTGGCTTTGCTCGTTTATACTGTTGCCGCTTTCAAGTATACAGCTTGCTCTCGGAATAGGCGGCGCGTTGATGCCCGACGGGTCAACCGGCTCAATATCAAAGACAATAAAGAAGGTCTCGGGATGGCTGCTCGGTCTTGCGTCAACAGTATTATTAGGCGTTTTAGGCGTACAGACTTCGGTCTCAAACGCGGCTGATACACTTACGGCTAAAACAGCTAAATTCATAGTCGGTACTACCGTTCCGGTCGTCGGAAATGCCGTGAGCGAGGCACTTGGCACTGTCAGAGGCTGTATAAGTGTTTTAAGGTCGTCGGTTGCAGTCTACGGAATAATTGCTGTAGCGCTGATAGTTCTGCCGCTTTTAACCGAGCTTATGCTGTGGAGGCTTTCTATGAACATATGCTCATCTGCGGCAGAGGTTCTGTCACAAAGCAAGGCATCGATGCTCCTTAAAGCCGTTGATACGGCGCTGTCATTCGTCGTCGGTGTAATCATTCTTATATTCGTACTGTTTGTTATCAGTCTGACGTTAGTGGTTATAGTTTAGGGTGAATTGATATGAATGTATTGCGAACCTTTGCAACTGCTGTGTTTATCTGCATGATCTTTTACGGAATACTGATGCATTTTGTACCGAACGGTGCAATGAGCAGCAGTTTCAAGACAACCGTAAGTATTGCTCTTATAGCGTCGGTTATAGTATCAGCCGGGGCTGCTATGAAGTTCGACATAGGTGACATTAAATATTCCGGTAAAAGGGCAGCTATCGGTGATTATGCATCCTATGCGGCAGATTATGAAAATGAGACAGTAAAAAGCGCAGCAGCCTCGGTCATAAACGAAAGACTTAAAAACGCAGGCATAGATAACGCATACACAAGTGTTTTTACGGATATTTCCGCTGACGGCGGCATATCAATTACAGAAGCGGTCGTTTACTGTGACACTGATGATCTGCCGGCAGCGCAAAATGCGGTGGGGGATCTTGGCTTTACGATATCCTATAAAGGAAAGTAACAACAATGAAGTTTTCAGAAAAGATCAAAAACATCATATTATCCGCGCCGGTTTCCAAAAGCGGTTTTTTGGTGATAGTCGGAATAATAGGTTTGCTGCTGGTGCTCATATCAACATTCCGCAGATCGGAAACGTCAAAAACCGAAATAACGTCAGCCGACGGCAGCTCATACGGCGGAATGACGACCGACGAATATACAAGCAGCACCGAAAAAAAGCTTGAAAGCGTTATATCAGACATGCTCGGCGGTTCAAAGGTATCAGTGATGATCACACTTGAAAGCGGCGTTGAGAGAATATATGCTGATGAGTATAAAACCGACGCTGAAACAAAAAAGGATCAGTCAGCCAAAAAAAGCGAGCAGAATGACAGTAATCAAAAAAATTATGTTGTTATGAAGGATAAGGACGGCAACGAGCACGCCCTGCTGGTAACCGAAAAAATGCCGGCTATCCGCGGCGTGATTATAGTCTGCGACAGCGGACAGACAGACAGTGTGTCAAATGCGGTTAAAATGGCTGTCAGATCAGCCTTGAACATAAGTGACGATAAAATATGTATTATCGGCAGATATTAGAAGGGAGCATTTAACATGAAAAAAGGTAAAATCATAGGAAAAAGGCAGATAGTTATGGCGGCACTTGTGCTGTGCCTCGGTGCGGCTGTGTGGCTTAACATGAAATACGCCTCGTTTGAGGACAGGAAAAAATCGGGAAATTTAGGTGAAGCACAATATGTTAATGCTTCATCAGATACCGGCAGTGCGGTGCCGACGTCGGGTGGAGTTGATTATATAGCCTCAGCCCGCAAGGAACGCAGCGCGGCGCGCGACGATACAATAAACAAGCTGAAAGAGGTACTAAGCAGCGCCGATATCGGTGAAAAATCAAAAACGGAAGCGCTCAAAGGTCTTGATTCAATAGCACAGAACGCCACGGACGAAATATCAGTGGAGGCAGTGATCAAAGCTAAGGGATTTGCCGATGCGCTTGTTATGATATCGGAGGATCAGGTGACTGTTATGGTGCCGGGCGAGTCACTTCTCACCAGTGAAACACTGCAGATACAGGACGCAGTCATGTCTGAACTCAGAGTTGATCTTGAAAAAATTAAAATAATCACCGTAAAATAGTTGCGGTTACAAAAATATGTGTTATAATATAAGAGAAGCAAAATTTCAAGTCTTATAAAACTTCGGAGGTCTGATCATGGCTAATACAACCAACAGCAGTCTTGCTATTAATAATGATGTTATTGCTAAAATTGCCGGTATGGCTGCGCTTGAGATTGACGGTGTGGCTGAGCTTGCCAATAAGCCGATCGGTTTTAAGGATGTAAAAAGCGCTATAAAGGGCTCACGCAGTAATTTCACCGCCTCGGTAAATGTGACGGTCGATAACGGTGCTCTGCTGCTTGATATTTTTCTAAAGGTTTATGATACCGCAAAGATAAAATCAGTCGCTGAGGCTGTCCAGCTTAATGTCAAGGAAAAGGTTCAGAGCATGACCGGCAATGCCGTTGCACGCGTCAATGTTCATGTTGACGATCTTGTGGTTGCTGAATAACAATGATCGGAGACAGCAGAAAATTTCTGCTGCCTCCGCTATATAAAAGGGAACTGTCCGGTACTTCTGTGGACTAACCGCGGTTGTCGCCGTAAATATGTCCCTGCACTTATTGTATTCAACCGTAACTGATAATGACACACAAAAAACGCCGCATATCCATTCCGGTATGCGGCGTTTTATCATATCAGATCGCGTGCTCTCTTATCATAAGTATTCCGAGAGTGCCGGGACCGCAGTGTACGCAGACGGTACATCCGGCGTGGGTGATTATAACTTCCTTATCAGGATATTTTTCCAGTACCTCTTTTTTCAGTTGCTCGGCGATTTCCTCGCATCCGCCGGAGTGGGTCAGGAATATCCGGCTGCTTATCGGCTTGTTATCATCGGAAAGTCTTTCCTCAACATACTGCTTGATAACATCATTTAATCTGCCGCGGTATTTCTTTATTACCGACATTTTGCCGTCATTTACCTGAATACAGGGCTTGAGTTTCAGAAGATTGGCGCCCAAAGCCGCGACCGACGAGCAGCGACCGCCCTTATGTAAATATTCAAGTGTATCAACAACGAAGGATGCATCGACCTTGTCAACAAGTGTCAGTATTTCGTCGCGTATTTCCTTGGCATCCATACCTTTATCGGCAAGATCGGCGGCGTGAAGCACAAGAAGTCCGATACCGGTCGAGAGGCTGCGGCTGTCTATGACATAAACGTCGTCAAAGTTTTCGGCAGCAAGCCTTGCATTGTTGTAGTTTGCGGACATTTCAGAGCTTATAGTGAAATACACCGCACCGCATCCCTCGGCAAGGTTATCAGATATAAATTTTTCATGCTCAGCAATATTTGAGGCTGTTGTTTTGGCAAGTGTACCTGAGTCTTTATAGAATTTATACACATCATCCGGTTTGACATCAATGCCGTCGGCATGATTTACGCTTCCGAAAACAACGGTCAGCGGATTGATGCGAATGTCGCGAGTGGCAATAATATCGGGCGACAGGTCACTTGTGCTGTCGCTGAAGATCATAGTCTTTCTGTTACTCATATGTTACCTCCGTAAAAACGCGATAATAGTCGTATATTGCTGTTTTTCATAATAGCACAGATCAAAACGTTTAACAATAATTTTTTACTGAAAATTAAAAAATATTTTTAATTTGCTCTTTATAATGTTCATTAATTCTGCTATAATATTAAATGTTCTGCACAGTACAATACTTTGGAGGCTTTATCCATGAGCAAACGTCAAAAAAAGCATTTATACAGATCAATTATTATCTGTTCGTTTCTGGCTGTTATTATAGTTGCCGTAACTGCAGGTATATTATTTACCGTAAATTCAAATAATAAGGATTCGGCTGCAAATGATTCTTCGTATGAGTCTGCCGCAAGTACCGATGCCGTGCCATCATCTGCTTCGGACAACAGTACCTATTCATCAGATTCTGTATCATCTTTTGTCGGATCTTCAGCCTCGGTATCATCGTCTGTGATTCCTACCGTTTCATCCCTCCCTTCAAACCAGGTCGGAACTGCCTCCAATGGCGATACTTCGACCGAAGCAAAGCATGTTTGTTATCTTACCTTTGATGACGGTCCGTCTAAAACGGTGACGCCCAGGATACTCGAGACACTTGATAAATATAATGTAAAGGCAACATTTTTTGTTGTCGGCACTGCATATCTTGACAATCTTAAGCTTATAAATGATGCCGGACACTCTATAGGTCTTCATAGCGACACGCATAAATGGAGCATTTATAAAAACGCGGATGCGTATTTTGACGATCTTCAGACACTCAGCGACAAGGTATACAATAAGATCGGCATTCGATCAAAGCTGATACGTTTTCCGGGAGGCAGCAGCAATACAAAAAGCAAAAAATACTCTGCCGGTATTATGACCAAGCTTACAAAAATGGTCACCGATAAGGGCTATATTTATGTTGATTGGAACGTATCAAGCGGCGATGCTGATAAAAACAATGTTTCCAAAGATACTATTGTAAATAATGTCTTAAAGGGTGCCGTCAAGAAAAACGGTGAGCCTTATAAAAATATATGTGTGCTTATGCATGATCTTGGCACAAAGTCCACTACAGCCGAGGCTTTGCCCGAAATTATAGAGGGACTCAGAGCTTTGGGATACACTTTTGAAGGTCTTAATGAAAATTCGCCTATATTCCATCATAATGTAAATAATTGAGACTTGGAGGAATTGTATGATACTGAAAGTAAAAAAACTGAATGATAAAGCCCATGTTCCGTTTGCCGCAACAAAGGGCAGCGCCGGTATGGATCTTTATGCATGCCTTGACGGTGAAATAACGCTTGCGCCCGGTGAACGCGCACTTGTGCCGACCGGACTTGCAATTGCACTTCCTTCCGCTGATTACGTTGCTTACATATACGCAAGGAGCGGTCTTGCCGTAAAAAGCGGTGTTACCCTTTCGAACTGCGTCGGCGTGATCGACAGCGATTACAGGGGAGAGCTTAAAATAGGTCTTGTCAATCTGTCAAGTGAGCCATATACAATATCGGACGGCGAACGCGTCGCACAGCTTGTGATAGCGCCTGTTATTGTACCGACAATAGAAGTGGCTGACGAGCTTGACTCAACCGAAAGGGCAGCCGGCGGTTTCGGCTCGACCGGCAAGCTGTAAAATGAAAAAGTTGACTAAAAAATCGGCACTCATAATTCGTATAGTATCATTCGCGGCATTATTATTACTTGCGGTACTGAGCATTTTTTCTTTTCGCAGCGGAGTCATAAGCGGATTTACCGGTGAAAACGGCTTGGTCGTTCTCTCTCCGGAGCTGCCTGTGGGGTACATTCTGCTCTCGGTTGCTTTTACTGCCGTGTATCTTGCCGTTCTTGTTCTCGGGGCGGTTTATAAGGACACCGTCATTTCATCAATAACCGTCGTCTGTTCACTGATGATTATTGCCGCAATTGTTATGCTTGGACTGTTTACATCCGGAACATTGTATGGCAGTGCTGCGCTTTGGACGACCTTCATACTTATTTCACCGTTTTACGGTACGCTTTGGGCGGCAGGACTTTTTGCGGTGATAATATATGCTGCGGCGGCTGCAGCGTCGGTCGTTTTCCTCATAAAATCACTGGCTAAAGGTCAAAAAGCCTCAAAATAATATCGTTTGTCAAAAGTACCTGCAATGCAGGTACTTCAGTCTGTCGATAAACCTCAAAGTCTACTCTTTCGTCGGTTATGCTGCATTTTCTGTTTTTCCGCTGACATGCGCGGCGGAAAAACACCTTGTAAGCGAAAAACCGCAGAATATAGCGGTTTTTCAAGGACACTGGGGTGGTATTGGCGGGGATAGAGCGCAGTCCGAAAATCTTTGATTTCCGAGCGAGCGGCATTCCCGTCCAAAAGCGTGTCGACTTTTTCGACACGCTCAAGTACCTGCAATGCAGGTGCTTTTTTTATACCTATTCTTACATTCGTTTTTAAAGCATCATATATCATGGCGGAAACTCATATATTTTCCAGTACATCGAAAACGTGACCGTTGTCAGCTGTTAAGTATAAAAAATATCATATTATACTTGACTGTATACATACCGTCTGCTATAATTAATACATATATTAGTTTATATGTGGAGGGATGGCATATTTCTGTGCGAAAAGACGGTATTGAAACCAAGAAAAAGATACTTAGAGTGTGCGTCCGGCTGTTTTTGGAGCAGGGATATAAGCAGACGACTATCACACAGATAGTTCAAGAAGCAGGCGTTGCAAGAGGCAGTTTTCAGAACCTGTTTCCGACAAAGGACGCTGTTCTGATGGAGCTTGTCGGGACGATGTTCGGCGGTCAGTTTGACATGGCAAGGAACATTGCAGGTGACACTATGCCGCCGGTCTGCTCATACGCTGTGGAAACTGCGATCCAGCTTACTCTTACCGAGTTGAATGAAAAACTGCGTGAGATATATATTGAAGCCTACACCATGCCAGACACATCGGAGTACATATATCTGCATACCACAGCTGAATTAAAGAAAATATTCGGCGTGAACCTTCCACATCTTGCCGAAAGTGATTTTTATGAAATGGAAATAGGGACCGCCGGGCTGATGCTGAGCTACATGGCTAAAAAATGCGATATTCATTTTCCTCTTGAGCGTAAGCTTAATTGCTTTCTGACATCTGCCATGCGTGTATATAAAGTACCTGAGGAAGAGCAGAAAGAAGTGCTTGCATTTATCGGATCGCTCGATATAAGGGGAATCGCCACCAAGGTCATGCATAAGCTTTTCTCAATGCTGGAAATGACATTTGATTTTAAGCTGTCCAAAGACAGTGAAACGGAGAAAATTATATGAAAAAGAGATTATTAAGTGCCATACTCGTTCTTTGTCTTATAATATGCCTTTTCCCGGTGGGTGTATTTGCGGTCACCGATTACGGCATATGGATCGCCGACGAGCAGATAACATCAAGCAATACATGGAGCAGGGAGGGCTGGGAATACGACGCCGGCAGTAATACTCTGACGCTCCGCGGCTACAGTATGGCGACCATAGGAAAGCACATAAACGGAGCCGATGAAAAGCCAAATCGCTTTGCTATTATCTACGTTGAAGGAAATAAAGACCTTAATATTAATATAACCGGAAATGTTCAGCTTGGCGACAGCTCATTTTCAAGTGAAGCATCCAGAAAGAAGTACAATGAGAGCTACAGCGGTATTTATGCGCCCGACGCTAATATTACGATCACCGGCGACGGGTCGCTTAATATCGTCACACACGAGGTCGCGCTGTACGCAAAGAACCTTACGATCGCTATGACCGCTCAGGCACAGCGGACGGTATCCTGCGAAAGCTACGGTACAAGCGTAATTGTTATGGAAAACCTTGTTGTTAAGGACAACAGTGCGATAGTAGCTTATACCAACAATGCATGGGATGGTATGGGCGGTCTCACCGTGGGCAAAGACCTCAGAGTCGAGGGAGCAAACGCAAAGGCGCAGGGTGTTGCGACGCTGCAGGACAGCAGCCAGAAAAGCTACTCTCCGGCTATGGCGTATGATTATCAATCCTTTTATCTTTGCGGAATCACAGTCGGTGAATGCATTTATGCCGACGGCGGAGTTGTAGACGGAAAATGCAACAAAAAGGTAGTTAACAACTCATTCGGTACTGCCGGCATCAGAACGAAAAGGATTTCTATATTTAACAACGCGACGGTCAACGCGTTTATCGATAATCCATTCCCACGGGGATATCTGGAATATGGAATGGAAGTCCGTGGTTTCAGAAATCAACAAGGAGAAGAAACATACGGCATATGGTTTGACGGTGAAGGTACGATTCGTGCCGGTGTTAAAAATATCTATGCAGAGGATAATGACACTGAAGGCGCGTGGGAAACCATTTATTGTATGATTCCTATGACCGAAAGACCCGGTATTAAAATTAAACATTACAGAACAAACAGCGGAGATACGGGATACAGAATCTACAATGAGTACCGTGCCGAAATACTTGAAAACATCTATGTCAAATATGATGAATCGGCAGAGGGAAGCCGGAAAGGACGCTGGTCGTATTTTTCCGATTTTCATGATTCGACCAGCTTTTACTGGGAAGACGGTTTAAAACTGAACGACGTATATAATGTGGCTTTTAAAACTGAACTGCCTCTTGATGTGGTGGTGCTTTCAGATGGTCTTACTCTTGATGTAAATCTCGATGAAGGGCGCAAGATCCCTAAAATCATTCTGAAAAACGGCGCCAACGCAAAAATCAAAATGGACACCGACAAAACATATTATTTTGACAATCCCATCGAGCTTTCGGGCGGCAGTCTTGAATTGACAGATGGCGCCCGTGCCAGGGGGCTTGACATTACCGGCACCGGCAAGACCGTTATCAAGGGCGGTAACTTTTCGGGAGAGCTGGGCGATAATATAATTCTGCAAATAACCGGAGGAAGCGCTGATTTCAACGACAACGGCAAGGCTATTGACGGCGACGGGAACACGGTACATAAGTATTCCTATGTCGTGGAAGGTGTAAATGAAAACAAGTATGTAGGCAGAGCAATGACCCGTCAGCCGCCGTATGATACCTACTACGGTTACGAAAATACAGGGTCCCTTCACGAGGGCGATATGCTTTATTACTGGCTTAGAGCCCGGGATTCCATTTACGGTGTGTATTTGTTCCCGAGAAATGAAGACGGCGGATTAGGTGACGGCAAATTTTATAACCTTATTTACGGAACCAATATTTTAGCTCACAGACTTCCCTTTATGCCCATAAAGCTGAAATACTTTGTTATAAAAGATAACGACAGCATTACAATGAGCACTATGACAAATGCGCCGTCCGATCTGCAGGAAACTGATGTGCTCTTGGAATGGTTCCTCGTTAATGGCGAAAATGAAACAAGTATAGGATCAAGAACGCGCAATGTCAATTTTACTCGTACGGCAGCGTCCCTCAGGAATGGTCAGCATTACAGGGCTAAGGTTTCGTACGGGGGCTGGGATTCGGAATTCTCGGTTTCCTACACATACAATGCGTATATCTTTATTGACAATCCCTCGTTTACCGCTCCCGACAAATTTAATTTAGGCAAAACGGCAAAATTTGAGGTTACCAACAACACGCCGGCAAGCGATGCCGCGGTGACGCTCCATTATCTTTGGGAAGCGAGTGACGATGGCGGAAGGACCTTCACACCCATAGAAGGTGCGATGTCCTCTGTTTACGAGCCGACAATAGAAATTTCAATGAACGGTCGGCAGATAAGGTGCAAAACATGGGTTACGACAGGCGACGGACAGTCGACCGAGCCGACGGTTTTCGGCCCTGTGACCATCAGCTTTCCCGAAGCGCCCCCCGTTATAACAGTACAGCCTGAAGATATTGCCGTCGAAGCACCCGAACAGCCCAAACCTGCAACAAAACCCGGTGAGATCACTATTGTATTCGACAGAACAGCCTTCTTTAGTATTCAGGCAGCAGGCACCGATCTTAAATATCAGTGGCAGGAAAGCACCGATGGCGGAAATACCTTCACCGATATTTTGGGAGGAACTGACAGTTCGATCGGAATATATGCCCGGTCATACAACAACGGAAAGCTTATACGCTGCGTCGTGTCAAACGAATACGGCTTGGTGATTTCCAATACCGTGCTGATGACGGTGTATTATCAGCCGCAATTTAAGGATTTCATCAGCAATGCGACCGTAAATGTCGGCGAAAATGCCACATTCACAACGTCCATTACCGAAGGAAATCCGGGCGGCGTTGAGGTAACCTGGCAGTTGAGCAGTGACGGCGGAGAAACATACACCGATGCCACCAAGGCTGACGGAACGGTATCCCTTTCGTCGGAAGTCGTAAACGGTGCAAAGATATGGACGACCACATTTGTTACCTGCAAAGCGACCAACGCATTAAACGGCAATCTCTACCGATGCATAGCCAGGAACGCTCAAAATGACGACTATGTAGGAACTTGGCGCTCGGATGCTGCGACCCTTACGGTCAAGAGCTATACAGTGAGCTTTGATACCAACGGCGGCTCGGAGATAGGCAGCAAAATCATAGGCTGGAACGATAAGGTGCTCGACAAAGTTACAGTGCCTACGAAAAGCGGCTATGACTTTACCGGATGGAAATACGGCGATAAGACCGTTGCAGCCGATACCGTTTATTCCGAGCTTGCGGCAGACGACAGCGTAAACAGTATTATACTGACGGCTCAGTGGAACGAGAAATCGGGCTTTACGGTCAGGTTCGACTCCGACGGCGGCAGCAAAGTTGCCGACAAAACAAATGTGAAATGGACCGACAGGGTGTTTGAAGGTGTCGTAAATCCTTCGAAAAACGGCTATGACTTTATCGGATGGACATACAATGAAATGATTCTTACTGCCGATACCGTTTATTCCGAGCTTGCGGCAGACGACAGCGTAAACACTATTATACTGACGGCTCAGTGGAACGAGAAATCGGGTTTTACGGTCAGATTTGATACCGACGGCGGCAGCAAGGTTGCCGACAAAACAAATGTGAAATGGACCGACAGGGTGCTTGAGGGAATAGACGCCCCCATTAAAAACACCTATGATTTTACCGGTTGGAAATATGGGAACAAAGCCGTTACCGCCGATACTGTTTATTCTGAGCTTGCGATAGATGACAGTGTCACGAGCATTACTCTGACGGCACAGTGGCTTGATATTGAAAAGCCGAGCGGTAATATCATTGTCGGCACAAACATATGGAACAAGTTCTTAAACGACATCACTTTCGGTCTGTTCTTTAAGAAAACGCAAACCGTTAATATTGAGGCGAACGACAACAGCGCCGATCAGGTAAAGATCGAATACCTGCTGTCCGGTGTTGTGTTGACCGAAAACGAGCTTGCAAATAAGACCTTCACTCTGTATAGCGGCTCCTTTAACATCGATCCCGATAACGAGTACATTATATACGTTAGGCTGACCGATGCTGCCGGAAACGTCCAATACATCTGCTCGAACGGTATAGTGCTTGACGCCACTGCCCCGGTAATTGACGGTGTGAAGAACCTAAGGACATATTGCAAAGCTCAGACCGTCACCATTACCGAAAACTATTTAATGGCTGTTAAGGTAAACGGAACCGAGATCGATCTTGACGGTCATGGCAGCTTTGTGCTATCTCCTGCAAACGGACAGCAAACAATTACCGTTACCGATAATGCAGGAAACGAAACCACAATAATCGTTACGGTCAATGACGGGCACACCTTCGATAAGTGGTCATCAAACGGCGACGGCACCCATACACGCAAATGCACGGTGGAAGGCTGCGTGGATGGCTTAGAGACCGATAACTGCGCCGATACAGACAACGACCATAAATGCGATGAGTGCGGCGCGACCCTTTCGGAGCATACCGACACTGATAATAACCATATTTGTGATATCTGCGGCGAGGTTATCAGCGACCACACCGGCGGTGAAGCGACCTGTGTTAAAAAGCCGGTTTGCGACACCTGCGGCAATGAGTACGGCGATATCGACTCCGACAATCACAAAGGTCTCAAGCATGTTGAAAAGGTCGATGCAACAAAAGAAAAAGAGGGGAATATCGAGTACTGGTACTGCGAGGACTGCGGTAAATACTTTGGCGGCGAGAACGGTACGAAAGAAATAGAGAAAAATGACACAGTAATTGCAAAGCTGGAGGACGATTCTAACTCTCCGCAGACAGGCGAAACGGGAAGCATTGCATTGTGGATAGCACTGCTGTTTATCAGCGGCGGTATCTGCACCGGTATATCGGTCATCTTAAGAAAGAAAACTCTTCGCTGATCACCTCTTTGCAAAATGATGATATTCTTTTAAATAAAAAGCCGAGCCATAAGGCTCGGCTTTTTATGATCTTATGGTGTTTATCCGGCTGCCGCGTCAAACTCAGGCAGTCAATTTTCCGGCATCGCCTATTATCTCTTACATATTACTTATTACTTTCCAAAAATCCCGTTACCGATTTTATATTGAGGTAAGAGTGAAAAAGTAAGATGTAAAAAGTAAAAATCCCCATTCTTACAAATGAGGATTTTTGGTACGGGCGACAGGACTTGAACCTGCACGCCGAAGCAATAGTTCCTAAGACTATCGTGTCTGCCATTCCACCACGCCCGTATTTTCACATAATTATAACATCCCGGCGTCTTCGTGTCAAGAAATAGCAATTATCTTTTGATTATATGTTAATAATCAACAATTTATTTAAATTATAATTTACTTGATTTGTTGATTATATGATGATATAATAATATTGCAAAATGATATATTATATATCATTTATGACCTATTTTCAGAATATACTTGCTTTTGGGACGGTGTTTTTATGAAATCAATTATTTCAATCGGCAGACAATACGGATGCGGCGGCAGGGAAATATGCAAGGCTTTGTCAGATAAGCTCGGCATACCGTTTTATGACCGCGAACTTATTGATTATGCTGCCAACAAAAGCGGTGTTGATCCCGATGTTCTTGCCAAGTACGACGAAAAAGCTACAAACAGCCTTTTGTACTCGCTGTCTATCGGCTCATATCATTACTTAAGCACACCTGTCGGCGCCCATACGCTGCCGCTTAACGATCAGCTGTTTATCTCGCAGAGCGAGGTCATAAAGCAGCTTGCTGATAAAGGTCCCTGCATTATTCTGGGACGCTGCTCCGATTATGTTTTAAGAGAACGCAGCGATGTTTTAAAGGTTTTTTTATATTGCGACCTCGATATAAGGATAGAAAATGTTGAAAAGAGACTTGGTATTCCTAAATCCAAAGCCGCAGAGCTGATCAAAAAGACCGACAAGCGCCGCGCGTCGTATTATAATTACTATACACAGTTAAAATGGGGCGATTTAAAGAATTTTGACCTCGCGCTCAACAGCAAGATCGGCAAGGAAAAGGTAATTGACGCAATTATCCGCTGCTACAACAGTTAATTAGAATTAAAATGTGACACCTCCCGTATATCGGCGTATGATATACGGGAGGTGTTTTCTTTATATGAAGAGGAAACGTGTCCGAAAGACTATGAATATAAAACTGAGACTTGCAGCGGTTGTAACCGTGCTTTTGCTGCTTATAACCGTTGCGGTTAAGAGCGACAGCCGACTCAGGGTGCTTACAAATAACTACGCAGGAAACAAAGCAAAGATAATAGCTAATTTGGTCATAAACGAAAATGTTTATAAAACATTGAATGACTTGCAAATTACATATTCCGATCTTATGAAGATAAACTGCGACGGTGAGGGGACTGTTACCTCGGTCGAATACGATACCGTCACGATAGCCAAACTCAAATCGAATCTTACTACCAACATACAAAAAGGTATAGGTGAGAAAAAGTCAGTCACGATAGATGTACCGGTCGGCACCCTTACCGGAAACCAGTTTCTAAACAACCGCGGTCCGAGCATCAAAATAAGCATGAATATCAGCTCAGCCGTTTATGCGAAAATGTCAAGCAAATTTATTTCGGCAGGTATAAATCAGACGCTGCATCAGATAACGCTTAAAATAACATCGGATATCTATTTTATAATGCCATGGTACAGAACTACCGGCAATTTCGAAAGCGAATTTACAATAGCCGAAACGGTCATTGTCGGAAAAGTGCCGGAGGCATATACAAACGTTATCGAATATCCCGGAAGCGATATGGCAGGATATCTGTTTGACTACGGTGCTCAGGCACCGGATTGATCAGATAATAAATCCGCCGTCAACCGAGATAGTCTGTCCGGTTATAAATGACGCTTTGTCTGAGGCTAAAAACTCAACAACAGCGGCAACCTCGGAAGGCTTTCCGATCCGGCAGAGCGGAGTAGCGTCGGCAAGCCCAGCGATGTCCGCTTCTGACAGCTTTGAATTCATCTCGGTGTCAATAACACCGGGTGCAATACAGTTGACCCTGATACCACTCGGTCCCAGCTCCTTTGCAAGCGCTTTGGTAAGACCGATTACACCTGCTTTGGCAGCGGAGTAGTGTACCTCGCACGATGCGCCGCCAACGCCCCACATAGAAGAAATATTAATAATGCTGCCGGTATGCTTCTTTATCATATATTTTGAAGCGGCACGGCAGCAGTTGAACACGCCGGTAAGATCAACCGATAGCATCCGTGACCAGTCGCTGTCGGTAATGTCGGTAAACAGCTTTTGCCCGGCGATACCGGCATTGTTTACAAGCAGGTCGGGCAAACCGAAGGTACTGACGCAAAATTCAAGCATTGAATTAACTTCATCACTGTCGCTTACGTCGCATTTGTACACCTCGGCATTAAAGCCTTTGCTTACGATATCGGCTTTAAGCGCGATCGCCGCATCGGCTGATGCATTGTAATTTATGATAACGTTATATCCGTTAGCTGCCAGCAGGGAAGAGGTGGCGGCGCCAATGCCTCTGCTTCCGCCGGTCACTATGGCTGTTTTAGTCATCGGTATCACTCCTTGTAAAATAATAATAACATATTTCATTGTTAAAATAAATAAAAAAATATGCAGTACACGGTTTACATAACACTAATACAGTACAACATATCGCGGTTTACATAATTAGTTTACATAAGATTTAAAAGCAACAAAAATACTTGTTGACATAATCGCGTTTTTGGTGTATAACTATTATGTTACAAAAAATAACGCTGTTTACTGCGGTTATTGCTGCTTTTGTTTTTGCTTTACAGCTGAATTAAAAACCGTTTTATGTTTACATTTTTGCGTTTTATTTTCTGCCGGGTAACATAATACCTGTATTTTAAGTGTAAACAACATATATTGCGGTCAAAAATTTTAAAGACTATACATATTGTATTCTATGGAAATTTCAAAGTGTTTGTAATGTTTTCATGGCTTGTCTCATATGCTTTAGTGACAAAGGACGTGAGCATTATGATAAACATTAACACAATCAACGCAGCCGAAGTAAAACCTGTTAAGCCCAATGTACTTTCATATTTAAAAGAAAACAGTTATTTTATTATTTCTTTTTTTGCTTTGCTTGCCGGAATGTTATTTGGTGCGCTGTCTGTGCGTTTGCTCGGTGCAAAATACCTTTCGACCATTGAAGAATTTATAAAGGGGTACATATCGTTCAGGGTGTCGTCCGGTTTTTTCAAAGTTTTTTCTAAGGTGTTTCTGACCGGTGCCGTATTTATTGCGGTAATCATATTATCCGGATTCGGCGTCAGCGGTTTGCCCGTTATTCCGATAACAGTGTTTTTAAGGGGATTCGGCACTTGTGCGCTTGCCGGCGTGCTTTACAGGGACTATTCGCTCAAAGGCATTGCTTTTGCAGATCTTATCCTCCTTCCGTCCTGCATAGTGACCGATTTTATAATAATCTACGCGGCAGGCAGGTCGCTGGCTCTTTCATTTAAATTCTGTGAGCTTGTGAAGGATCTTTCTTCGCGCGGCATTTCTGTTAGACCGCAGTGTATCGATCTGCTTAAAACATGTTTGCGGTGCACGGTCATAATGGTTTTATCTTCGCTTGTTGAAGCGGCATTTTCATGCTGCTTTATAAAATATTTTTCATTCTGATATAAAGAAACGGGACGTATACTATGAAGGCTTACATCAAAGAATTTGAAGTCTATTTAAAAGAGACAAAAAAATCCTCCAGCAATACGCTGGAGTCATATCTGCGCGATGTCAGCCAGTTTGCGTCATATTGCGACGGTCTGCGCCTGCGCTCGACCGCAAATATCAGGAACGAACAGATTGCCGAATACATCGACGAGCTTCATAAGTCCGGAAAATCAACAGCGACCGTGACACGTGTTTTAGCGTCGCTCAGATGCTATTATACGTTTTTATGCTCGATGGGGCTTTGCAAGGATAATCCCGTTACCGGTATCAAAGCAGGAAAAAACGTCAGAAAGCTGCCGGAGATACTTACTGCCAGGGAAGTAACACTGCTTTTGTCCCAGCCGGACTGCAGTGAACTTAAAGGCTGCCGTGACAAAGCGATGCTCGAAATGCTCTATGCCACCGGTATCAAGGTATCTGAGCTTATCAATATCAAGGTCACCGATATCAATTTGCAGATAGGCATTCTTCATTTGCACACCGAAAAGAGCGAGCGTATTATACCCATGTATCCTGAGGCTATAAAAGCGCTTCAGAATTATTGCACCAACGTCAGGAATGTTGTAGTTATCGACAGCGACACACATGAATTGTTTACAAATATGAACGGTCAGCCCATGACAAGGCAGGGACTTTGGAAAATAATCAAATATTATGCCGAAAAAGCGCATATTGATAAAGATATCACACCGCACACTATAAGACATTCGTTTGCGGCACACCTTCTTGAAAACGGTGCTCCGCTCAAAGATATTCAGGAAATTCTCGGTCATTCCGATCTTTCCTCAACTCAGGTCTACGCTCAGCTTATGCGTAACCGTTATACACAAAGCTATAAGAAGTATCATCCTATGGCTCGCTGATAAATTACATATTACTATATTTAAAAAAATAACGGAGCTTAAGTGCTCCGTTATTTGAGCGTGTCGAAAAATTCGACACGCTTTTGGACGGGAATGCCGCTCGCTCGAAAATCAAAGATTTTCGGACTGCGCTCTATCCCCGCCAATACCACCCCAGTGTCCTTGAAAAACCGCTATATTCTGCGGTTTTTCGCTTACAAGGTGTTTTTCCGCCGCGCATGTCAGCGGAAAAACAGAAAATGCAGCATAACCGACGAAAGAGTAGACTTTGAGGTTTATCGACAGACTGAAAATAACGGAGCTTAAGTGCTCCGTTATTTTTTTGCTATATTCAGTCAGATATGCTTATTTTTCCGCCCAAGCCCATTGAGAAATTATGATTTATGGCTCTTATAAGGACGCGCAGTTCGATGCTGCGTTTGCCTTTGGTATCATAGCCGACTTTGACGGTCGTACCGGCTATCCTTTCCTTGCTTTCAAACACAAGCTCACCGTTTATATATATTTCGGCTTCGTATGAATTTATGCGCTGAAAGCTTACGGTGATATGCGGCACATCGGGTATCGGAGAAACGGCTCTATATATGCGCCAACCGTTTCTGAAGTCGTCCTGGAAGGTATCGACAGTAAAATATACGGGTGTGAAGCTGTTCATATCATTATCGGAAATCGCCATTAGTGGGTCAGGTCTTTCGTCAAATACCTTAGACATTGTAAAGGATGAGATGACCGATGATTTGACCGAGTAGATATAGTTAGGCTGATCTACATTTTTAACTTCAAAACAGATCTCAGCCGGTTCAAGCCCCTCGCCGGTGACCGTTACCTTCGCCGATCCGGCGCCTGGCTTTGACATTATAAGTGCCTGACAAAGTCCGCAATAAAGGCTGCGCTCGTCGGCAATGTCCGGTTCGTGACTGTTGGGGTCACCGTTGCCGACACCTCTGACAAAGGCGTCGCCTTCGACGGTGAATTTTAAATGATTATCGGCAGTCGGCACGAGGCGTCCCTCACTGTCCGCGACAGCACAGTTGAGAACCACCGTGTCATGTCCGTCATTTTTTATGTAAGTGCGGTCGGGGAACAGCACTATTTTTATAGGAGTGCCTGTGGTGGTGCGCTCGTCTTTTACAACACATTCGCCGTTTTTGTAGCCGTAAGCGCTTATTGTGCCGGGCGCAAATTCCACTTCCCATTCGGTCCTGTGTATAGCTCCGGACGGCTTCCTGCCTAAAGAAACGCCGTTTAAAAACAGCTCACATTCATCGCAGTTGGTCGCAACAGCGACCTTTATTTTTCTGTCACTTTCCCAGTTCCAGTGGGGAAACAGGTGCAGTACAGGCTCGTCAGTAAAGCAGGCTTTGTTAAAATAGAAAGACTCCTTGGCAAAGCCGCATGTATCCATTATTCCGAACTGCGATGAAACAGACGGCCAGGTAAATGGTGTAGGTTCGCCTCTGTAATCAAAGCCGGTCCATATAAATATTCCCGGATACCATGCGTGCTCGGTGACAAATTTCCATGTGTAAAAGATATTCTGACCCCAAGGTACTACTTCGCCGCCGTAGTTATCAAGGACATTTTGCCCGTTTTCTCTTGAAAAATAGCAGCCGCGCGTTGAGACTGCACTGTTGTTTTCAGAGCCAATCAAAGGTATATCCGGGTGCTTTTCGTGCATCGCCTCAAGCGCACCGATATTGTAATTTATACCGGTGACATCCATAAGCAGTCCGGCGCCCTCCATATTACCGTTTATAGCACCTGTTATCAGCCTTGAATCGTCAAGATTCAATACCTCCTGACGCTGCCTTTTATAAATCCTTGCGCCCTCCTCGGTGTTCTGGAGCGGTTCCTCATTAAAAAGGGAATAGAATATTACCGACGGATGATTGCGGTCCCTTTTAACCATTATATCAATGTAATCAAGCACCTCGCGCCTTGACTCAAATCGGCGGTTTTCGTCCATCACTATCATGCCAAGCTCGTCGCATGCGTCGAGCACCTCTTTTGTGGGCAGATTGTGTGAGCACCTGTAAGCGTTTGAGCCCATTTCCTTAAGTCGCTTTATGCGGTAATACTGAACCGAATCCGGCACGGCAACGCCCACACCTGCATGATCCTGATGATTGCAGGTGCCTTTAATTTTAATGTTTTTGCCGTTAAGATAAAATCCGGTATCGGCATCAATTCTGAAAGTACGGAATCCTGTCCGCTCCGTAATGCTGTCGGTTTCCTCACTTTCAGAGATGACGGTAACGGTGATATTGTAAAGGTTCGGCGTATCAATATCCCAGCGGTCAGGGTTGCTTACCTTGAGCAAAACACCTGCATTCTCGGTACGGCACGGTGAAACCTCAATATTTTCTGAGGCGCCTGTGGCAATTTCCACACCGTTTTTATCGGTTATAACAGCCTTTATGGCGGCAGTTCTGCACTCAAATCCGCTGTTTTCAATATCGGCTGTCACGTCTACCGTCCAATCGTTTTTGCTGCCTTCAACAAATACAGGTTTCACAAAAACGCCGTTATGCGCTATGTGAAGCTTGTCTTTGGCATACAGCTTTACATGGCGGTATATGCCGGAGCCCTCGTACCACCAGCCCTCGGTTTCAAGTCCGTTTATATGTACGGCAAGAACATTGGGCGAATCAAAATGCGCACGCTCGGTTATATCAAAAACCGTTTCGGTATACGCACTGAATGAGCGCTCCATTATTGAACCGTTAAAACAAAATTCGGCATTTACAGCGGTTCCTTCAAAGCATATAAGCAGCTGTTTGCCTGAAATTTCTTTCGGCAGATTGAAAGTTTTGCGGTACCATGCGTTGCATCTTTTGCGGTAACCGTGGCTTAAAAGATTTTCAGGTCCGAATTCGCTTTCGGACAGATAATCGTGCGGAAGATCAACGCTTCGCCAATCACTGTCTCCGAAAACAGTAGAAGGGACACCTACAGCCCGTCCGGCTTTGCAGCTGTTGTATGATGCCGCGTGACTGTTGGCAACAGCCTCTTTCAGATCTCCCGTATGAAATTTCCAATCAAGATCAAGATTATATACTATTCTTTCCATCGGATCACCCTTGACGTTTTTTCTTTATAATACCAGTTGAAGAGCAGTTATTCAATGTAAAATATTTGCGTCAATATAAATATATTGCCTTGCCTTCTTTGACAGCATATGACAATATATTTGTCCATGCTGTGACATTTTGTGCAACAGCAAAGGTAATATAATAAAATTGAGGTGAGGGCATGGTTATATATGTTGACGTTCTTGTCTTTTTAAATACCGTAGTAGACTATCTGCTCATAAGGCTGACATCAAAAATGGCAGGGTACACCCTGAAATCCTGGAGGGCAATATTGGGTGCACTTGCCGCTGCCTTGTTTTCGCTTTCGGTGTTTCTGCCGCAGCTGCCTGTCCTGCCCGAAATAGGCATCAGGCTTGCGGCGTCGGTCACGGGTGTGGCTATAGCATTCGGATTCGGAAGTTTAAAAAAATTCACAGTGAATCTGCTTATATTTTACGCTGTTTCATTTGTTTATGCCGGAGTTATGATGGGAATATACATGGTGTCCCGGCCAAAGGTTATGAGTATAAATAACGGTGTCG
The DNA here is from genome assembly GCA_900539855.1 of uncultured Oscillospiraceae bacterium. Lineage (GTDB taxonomy): Bacteria > Bacillota > Clostridia > Oscillospirales > Acutalibacteraceae > UMGS172. The sequence goes on along the minus strand of UQDO01000001.1, from coordinate 27,175 downwards.
TTTATTTTGATATCTCGGCACTGACGCTCATCACAGCGTCGCTTGTATTTTATATAATCATGACAGCCGCCAGGAAACTTATGAAAAGAAACTGCAAAGACGCCGGGCGCTGCCAGGTATGCCTATATTTTTATGATAAATACGTTACAGCCGATGCAATAATAGATACCGGTCATTCACTTTTTGACGCATTTGACGGCAGCGTAGTCATAATAATCGACCGTTTTACGTCAAAAGAGCTTTTCGGTGAAAACGATACCGACAACATGGTCTCGCTTATTCCGCCCGGAAGCGGAGAATTGCAGCTAAGGTTCAGGGTATCACCCGTAAAGACAGTGTCGGGCGAAAGGCTGATGCCGGCAGTAAAAATCGACAAGGCGATAGTTGGTAACGGCAGAAAAAAATATACAATCGAGCATCCTGTAGTTGTAATTTCGAACGACAGCTTAGGCAGCGATTATTCGGTAATAATTCCGCCGGCGGCGGTTGGCGCATAAAATATATAGGGTATGGTGTTGATCTTGAAAATAATAGCGACAAATCTTCTGACTTTTATAAAAAATTTGATAGCAAAGTTCAGAACAAAAGACGGATGCTTTTACATAAACGGTCCGGAGACCCTTCCTCCGCCGCTTGGCAGCGAGGAAGAAGCAAAAACAGTCGCAATGCTGGGCACTGACCGCGACGCTTTCGCCCGTGAGCAGCTGATTGTTCATAATCTGCGACTGGTCGTGTACATAGCGCGCAAATTTGACGCTGCCGGAGCCGGTATCGAAGATCTTATATCGATTGGAACTATAGGACTTATAAAGGCTGTCAATACATTTTGCCCCGAGCGGAATATCAAGCTTGCAACGTATGCGTCAAGGTGTATAGAAAACGAGATATTGATGTACATGCGAAAAACGACGGCGCTGAAAACCGAAATATCGATAGATGAGCCGCTCAATGTTGATTGGGACGGAAATGAGCTGTTGTTGTCAGATATACTCGGCAGTGATGCCAATGAGGTTGGCGGAAGGGTAGAAGAGGAAGATGAAAAAAAGATGCTTAACGAGCAGATATCGCGCCTTTGCGACAGGGAAAGAAATATAATGAACCTGCGTTTCGGGCTCGGCGGATCAAAGGAGCACACACAAAAGGAAGTCGCAGATATGCTGGGAATATCACAGTCATACATTTCCCGTCTCGAAAAAAGAATCATCGCACGGCTTAAAAAGGAACTTGAAAAATCATATTGATTAATAAAAATTTTAGTTTATAGGTGCAAAAGAGTATATTAACGGACGTAGGGCAGGGGCTCGGCTCCTGCCGCCACTTTTACAACAAATCAAGCAATAAGCTTTAAGGAACGACACATAGGTCGTTCCCTACAAAAAATCAATTAGCCATTTGTTTCCGTACACCTATAAACTAAAATTTAGCTGTCAAAAATAACGGCAGGAGACGAGCCCCTGCCCTACAAGTGCTGAATTTAAAATATCGTATTTAATGCCGCTAAACTAAAATTTATCGCTATTATATATAAAAAGGCAGGGGATGCCTGCCTTTTTAGCATTGTATTTTATTCAGCAAACTGGCTGTTGTAAAGGTCATAATAAAAACCTTTTTTCGCAAGCAGTGTGCGATGATCACCCTGTTCTATAATATTGCCGTCCTTCATAACAAGTATCATATCAGACTCTCTGATGGTTGAAAGTCTGTGCGCCACAACAAAGCTTGTTCTGCCCAGCATTAGTTTTTTGAAGGAATTCTGAATATGCTGCTCGGTTCTGACGTCTATGGACGAAGTTGCCTCATCAAGTATCAGCATCGGAGGGGGACTAAGCATTATCCTTGTAATGCATAGCAGCTGTCTTTGACCCTCGGACAGGTTTCCGCCGTCCTCGCCTATTACCGTGTCGTATCCGTCCGGAAGACGCCTTATAAAACTGTGTGCATGTGTCGCCTTTGCAGCGGCGATTATCTCTTCATCGGTCGCGTCGGTTCTGCCCATGGTTATATTATCGCGTATAGTACCGGATTTGAGCCACGTCTCCTGCAGCACCATGCCTATATTGCGTCGCAGACTGTGCCTTGTGACCGTTTTCGTGTCGGTGCCGTCTACGCATATCGAACCGTTTGTGACATCATAGAACCGCATAAGCAGATTTATGAGGGTGGTCTTGCCGCATCCTGTCGGTCCTACAATGGCGATGTGCTGTCCCGATCTGATATCAAGGTCAAGGTCTTTAATAAGCGGCACTTCCGGGTCATACGAAAACGACACATTTTTGAAATCTACATCGCCGCTGACACTGCCAAGCTCCGGCAGTCCCTCATCACTTGACTGCGGCTGCTCATTTATCAGTTCAAATACACGGTCGGCACAGGCGAATGCATTCTGCAGCTCGGTAACAACACCGGATATTTCATTGAAGGGTTTTGAATATTGGCTTGCAAAGCTAAGCAGACTTGATAGCGCACCGACAGTAAACAGCGGATCACTTATAACCGACAAAGCTCCGACAAGTGCCACTGCCGCATATATCACAGCGTTTATAAATCTTGTGGAGGGGTTGACCATAGATGAAAAGAATGTAGCTCTAAGTGAATACCTTTCAAGCCGGTCGTTTATCTCGTCAAACCTTTTTATAGCTTCGTCGCCGTGGCAGAAAGCCGCAATGACCTTCTGATTCCCGACCGTTTCATCGATGTACGCCGTCTGTTCGCCGCGCGTTTCGGACTGCTTTTTGAACATGTCATAGGTATGTCCTGCAATGTATTTTGCGACAAACAGTGAGGCAGGAGTCGCAAGAACAACTATCAGTGCGATCTTCCAGTTGATGCTGAACATCAGAGCGACCGTACCGAGAATTGTCAGTACACCCGTAAAAAGCTGCGTAAAGCCCATGAGCAATCCGTCGGCAAAGGTATCAACGTCGGCTATAACACGGCTGACCGTATCACCGGACGGGTGTGTGTCCATAAATTTCAAGGGCAACTTTTGTATTTTGTCAAATGCATCGCGGCGCATATCGTGGATGACGTCATAGGTTATCTTGTTGTTGATAATACTCATTATCCACTGCGCTGCGGCGGTGATCGTCACAGAAATACCGATCTTCAGTGTAATGACCGCTATTTTTTCAAAGTCAACATCGCCTTTTGTCACAATGCAGTCAATGGCTTGCCCGACAAGCACTGGCACATATAATGTCAGCGCTACCGTTACAGCCGCAAGCAAAATTGTTGCTGCCATTGACAGCTTATGCTTTTTAAGCAGTAAAAGGACATTTGAAAGGGTGCTTTTGTTTTTCTTTATCATTGATCAGGCACCCTCCTTCTCAAGCTGCGAGCGGCATATCTCAGCGTACAGCGGACAGGACAGCAGCAGTTCGTCGTGCGTGCCGAGACCGACGGCTTTGCCGTCCTCAAGCACAAGTATCCTGTCGGCATGCATAACGGTCGAGACGCGCTGCGATACGGTAAAAACAGTCGGGCGATAGGGAAGTGACGCTATTGCCTTTCTGAGTGCCGCTTCGGTCGCAAAATCAAGCGCCGACGAGCTGTCGTCAAGTATCAGTATCTCAGGGTCTCCGACAAGCGTTCTTGCGATGGCAATACGCTGCTTCTGACCGCCGGAAAAATTCCTGCCGCCTTGCTCCACCGGTGCGTCAAGTCCGCCTTTTGACTCAACAACAGCCAAAGCCTGTGCGTTGTCAAGCGCAGTCAGCAGAGCCTTGTCATCTGCATTTTTGCCGCCAAGTAAAAGGTTGTCCCGTATAGTGCCTTTAAACAGCACCGCTTTTTGAAGAACAGTGCCAACCTTGCGGCGCAGCTCCTTATCGGGTATTGTTTTGACATCCCTGCCGTTAATAAAAACGGCGCCCGAGGTTGTACCGTAAAAGTGCGGTATTAAGTTCACCAATGTTGTTTTTCCCGAACCGGTAGGTCCTATAATACCTATTGTTTCGCCCTTTTTGACGCACATATTTATCCCGTCGAGCGAGTCTGCGCCGGCACCGGCATATTTGAAGGAAACATTTTTGAACTCAACAAACGCACCCTTTGACGGCTCTGTGTCATCGGCAGGGCATTCCATTGATATTTCGGAATTTATAACGCTTTCAACGCGCGACGCCGAGGCTATCGACCTGTTGAGTGTTATTATCATATTAGCCAGCTTTATAAGCTCGACCAATATCTGCGACATGTAGTTATATAAGGCCACGACCTGTCCGGTAGTGAGATCACCGTTATACACGCGTCTGCCGCCGACCCATATGATAGCTATGACAGCGGCGTTTACTACAACATAGGTAAGGGGATTCATGAGTGATGATATTTTGCCTACAAACTTCTGAGCCTTTGTCAGGCTGTCGTTCTGGGCGGAGAACTCAGCCTTTTCGTCGTCCTCCTTGCAGAATGCTCTTATAACGCGGACGCCGAGCAAAGTCTCTCTTGTTTTCTTCAACACACCGTCAAGCTTTTTCTGAACAGACTTATAAAGCGGAACGGTGACGGTCATTATCACCACTACTATAACGCCTAATACCGGTATTGACGCGGCAAAAACGAGGGCGGTCTTAACATCGACCGTAAACGCCATTATCATGGCGCCGAAAACGATAAAGGGCGAGCGCAGCAGCAGGCGCAGCGCAAGGTTTACACCGGTCTGTATCTGGTTTATGTCGCCGGTAAGCCTTGTGATAAGTGTTGAAGTTCCGACATTGTCTATATCGGTAAACTTAAAATCCTGTATTTTATTGAAAACAGCATGCCGAAGGCTTGAAGCAAAGCCGACAGACGCCTTGGCGGCAAAATACTGCGCCGTAACGGCACAGATAAAGCCTATAAGTCCAAGTCCTGCCATCAGCAGTCCGCGCGATATTATATATCCTTTATCGCCGCTTTCGATGCCGACATCGATAATATCGGCAACTACCAGCGGAACGAACAGCTCAAAAAGCGCCTCGATCAGCTTGAAAAAAGGGCCCAAAAGCGCATGAACCCTGTATTTTTTCATATAACACATCAATTTTTTCATAATGCATTTCCTTTTTCTGAATTACCAGACAATTATATATCAACAGACTAATAAAATCAATCGTTAAATATACATCTTTAGACTTCACAAACGGCGGAAAATGTGATAAAATAACTAAAACTGTCAAGAGGTAATATTATATGAACGATAAAAAGATAAGCCGCATAAACGAACTTACCAAAATATCAAGAGAGCGTGAGCTGACCGACAGCGAAAAGGCTGAGCGTCAGGCTTTAAGGCAGGAATATATAAATGATATGAAAGCGTCGCTCACAGGTCAACTTGACAATACTTATATCCTTTATCCCGACGGCAAAAAAGTCAAGGTGCAGAAAAAATTATAATATCATGGTATTATAAACTCCTTTACAGGTAATTATAAAGTAAAGGAGTTGTTTTATAATGCTTACCGAAACCGAACTATTGAATTTTGTACGTCAGAATGTAGAAATGGGCGTTGACGGAATAAAGCTCGTCATTGATGATATTTCCGACGCCGACTTTATATCTGAACTTCACCATGAGCTTAGCGAATACGACAGGATATATAACGCTGCAGACAGCCTGCTTGAAGAAATAGGCGGTGAAAAGCAGGACGTCAAAGCAGCTGCCAAAATAGCCGCGCATCTTTCCGGCAAAATGAAATTCATGAGCGGCTCAACATCAAAAATTGCCGAATCGATGATACAGGGCAGCACCATGGGAACCACCAAACTTATACAGCACATAAACGACTATTCCGGCAACGAAAAGGTCCTGAAAATTGCCGAGGATCTCAGGAAAACCGAGGAAAACAATATAGAAAATCTCAAAAAATTTCTGTAAATAAAGCGGGCACCCGGTGCTTAGACCATGCCGCTGTTTATTTCACTTATAAGCTCGGGTATTTTTTCGACCGTAGGAAGGGAATACTTCGGTCTTTTAATGCCTTCCAGCACCCATGTTCCGGTTGTGTCAATATGGATCGGCAGACAGCCCGCGTTTCTCGACGCTTCAATGTCGTTTTGCGGATTGTCGCCTACATAAGCCATTTCACATGGCGCTGCAGATAGCGCCTCTGCCGTTATTATGAACGGTTCGGTATGCGGCTTTGCAAATTCGTGCTCGCCGCCTATGTATATGTAATCAAAATAATCTCTTATTTTCAGAAGATCTATCTTCCTGTTTTGCAGTTTTGCGTTGCCGTTTGTAATAAGCCCCAGCTTGAAACCGCTTTGCTTAAGGCTTTTCAGCATAGGTGCGGTGAAGGGGAAGCTTACCGCCGTGTTCATAAATTCACCCATGACAAACTTTCTGTATTCGTCATATTGCGGCGTCTTGGCAAACAGACAGGTATCTTTATAGAGATATTCCTGCAAGGCGTCCCAGCCTTTGTGAACATAATAACGGTCGGCATGTATCATTATTTCTGCGGCCTGTTCATCCGAAAGTTTGCTGTTCAGTTCAAAATGTGTTTTTAAAAGCGGCGCTATAAGTCTTAATGTTGCATAGCGGTCGTAAAGCGTATGATCAAGGTCAAAAGAAACAGCTTTTATCATTATCATTCCTCCGTCAGATATTTTATAACGTAGGATATATCTTGTCAATAGAAAGGAATTTTGAGCTTATGAGGATAATTCTTGCAAGCGGTTCACCAAGAAGAAAGGAAATATTGCATAATCTGGCTGTGGATTTTGAAGTTATCACCGCCGATACAGACGAAACCTGCGGTGAGAGCGACCCGGGAAAATATTCCGAGCTGCTGGCAGTAAGAAAGGGCAGGGCTGTGAGCGATCTTGTAAATGATAAAGATGCACTTATAATTTCGGCAGACACAGTTGTTTATATCGACGGTGAAATTCTCGGCAAGCCGACCGACGAAGCGGACGCCGAAAGGATACTAAGGGAGCTTTCAGGCAGGACCCACACAGTCGCCACCGGGCTGTCGCTCATAAAGGGTGACAAAGCAGTCTCGGATTTTGAGGAGACCGATGTGAATTTTGCAAAAATGCCAAATGAATTTATAAGGCAATACATAAGCTCCGGCGAGCCGATGGACAAGGCAGGCGCATACGGCATACAGGGCAGAGCATCCTTGTGGATCGACGGCATAAACGGCGATTATTTCAACGTGGTCGGCTTTCCGGTCAGGCTTTTCTGCAATCTGCTATTAAAGCTCGGCATTGATCCCATGAGTGTATGCGGCATCTAAAGCAAGCCTGCCGAATAATAAGTCTTGATTTTGCATAACCGTTATTGTATAATGAATTTTATGCAACAGCGGACATACGTTAAAATAAGTAGGGGAAGTTTTGAATATGAGCTGCAGATTGTTATTTGTACGACACGGACAAAGCCTTGGTAACCTGACAGGCAGGTTTCTCGGGATAACCGATCTTGATCTGTCGCCGCTTGGCGCCGTTCAGGCACGGCGCACCGCCGATTACCTGAAGGATGAAAAAATTGATGTTATCTATGCAAGCGATCTTATAAGAGCGTGTCACACCGCTCAACCGCTTTCGGAAATAAAGGGGCTGCCCATAATAAAAGACAAGCGTTTAGAGGAGATAAACGCCGGTCTTTGGGAAAACAGGACGTTTGACGACCTTGAAAAGGAATTTCCCGAATCTTACGAGGGTATATGGCTCCACGACATAGGCAATTCAAAGGCAGACGGCGGCGAAAGCGTCGCTCATCTGACCGGCAGGATATATGATGCGGTGCATGATATATCCATGAAAAACGACGGTAAAACTGTAGCAATATTTTCTCATGCTACACCTATCAGGGCATTTTTCTGCAGGATATACGGCTACAGCCTGTCGGAAATGGTAAAGCTGCCGTGGCCTACAAATGCTTCGGTAAGCGAGGCGGTGTTCGAAAGCGGTAAATTCGAACCTGTCAGATACAGCCATGATGAATTTATGGGGGAGCTTTCAACGGCTCTTCCCAAAAACTGTTGAGGGTGGTATTGCCTTGAGCTATACTGATGTTCTTATTCTTAGCATAGGTCTTTCCATGGATGCCTTTGCGGTGGCTATCTGCAAAGGTCTTGCAATGAAAAAAGCGACGATAGGGAAGTGCTCCATAGTCGGTGCGTGGTTCGGCTCTTTTCAGTCGCTCATGCCGTTTTTGGGCTTTTGCCTTGCATCCCTGTTCAGTAAATACATAGATAAATATGATCACTGGATAGCCTTTGTGCTCCTAAGTCTTATTGGTGCGAACATGATCAAGGAGTCACTTTCCAAAGACGATGAAAACACGTCGGGTAGCTCACTGTCGTTCAGAGTTATGCTTCTCATGGCTATCGCCACGAGCATTGACGCTCTGGCGGTAGGCGTTACCTTTGCCTTTTTAATGAACTTTTGGAAAATGGTCATATCAGTGCTCATGATCGGCGCAGTGACCTTCACACTGTCATGTATCGGTGTCAGGGTCGGCAACATTTTCGGTGCAAAATATAAGTCCAAAGCTGAGCTTGCCGGCGGTATAATACTGATACTTTTAGGTATTAAAATATTGCTTGAAGGTCTCAAAATTTTAAACTTCTGATAATAAAAATTTAAGCCGTCCGCATTTCTTTGCGGACGGCTTTTTTTGAGCTGTTATTTATATCAGTTGATTATTACTTTATCCCAGAGCGACTCAAAATATGAACGTGTATCGCTGTCAAGATCGTGGAAATACTCGGTCTTTATACTGTCCATGTTATCAGGGTAAAGTATCTTGTTATCCTTTAAGGAATATTCAGGATTGTTTCTGACCGAGGTATTCGGTGTTGCGTAGCAAAGATATTCCGCATTTGCAAGCGCCACCTCGGGGTCAAGCATGAAGTTTATAAACATCTGTGCAGCCTCAACGTTTTTAGACGAAGCAGGTATGCACATGGAATCAACAAATATATTTGTACCTTCCTTAGGATAAACAAATTTAAGATCGGGATTGTTTTCAGCCATGGTGAGGTAATCGCCTGCATAATAGGTTGCAATAGCGGCGTTTCCTCCCTCCATTTTGCTGAATACCTCATCCATTACGCGTCCCTGCAGGACGCTGTTCTGCTCTGTCAGCTTCTCGGCAGCTTTGTCCCAATCAGACTTATCTGTCGTATTGATATCTATTCCAAGCAGAAACTGGGCTGTCGCAAAAGCGTCACGGGAGTTGTTGAATGTCAGAATATTACCTTTATATTTTTCATCCCACATGATGCTCCAGCTGTCAGGATCGCCGGAGACCATTTTTGAATTGTATATAAGGCCGACCATGCCGACATTGTACGGTACTGTATATTCCTCATTTTCATCAAAATAAAGACCTTTGTATTGATCGTCGATGTATTTATAATTTGAAATTTTGGTAAGATCGATTTTCTGAAGCAGACCTTCTTTTTTCATACGCTCGATCATATAATCCGAAGGGATTATAACATCATACGCAACGGCACCGCTTTTGATTTTGGCATACATTGCCTCATTGCTTTCGTAGGTCACATAATTGACCTTGATACCGGTGACCTTCTCAAATGCGGCAACGACATCAAGTGAGCCTTCCGAGCCGTCAGAAATATATTCGCCCCAGTTGAAAACATTGAGAGTAGTACCGGCAAAATCCTTTGTATATGTGCCTTCGAGTTTTTTGACCTTTGTGTTACCTTTACCGCATCCGGCGAAAAGCGAAAAGCTGAGAACTGTCACAGCAGCTAATATTATTGATAAAACTTTTTTCATTTTGATCTGATGCTCCTTTCTGATTTATCCGATCTGTTCTGTACTATATTGAGCACTATCATAAGCAGAAGTATTGCTATAAACATTATGCTTTCAAGGGCGTAAACATCGGGCTTTAAGGGCTTCTTTGCCATTGAGTATATCACCAGCGGCAGCGTCTGGAATGTGCCATTCGTAAAGTAGCTTATGACAAAATCATCAAGCGACATTGTAAAAGCCATAATAAATCCGATCACTATACCCGGCATTATGGATGGCAGAACGACTTTGAAAAACGCCGCAACAGGGGAACATCCCAAATCCTCGGCAGCCTCAATAAGGTGTTCGTCTGCGGTCTTTAATTTCGGCATAACGTTCAGTATGACATAAGGCAGACTGAACGTTATATGCGCTATAAGTATGGTAAAAAAGTTTACCGAGCTTGTAAGACTAAGCAGCTTTCCGACCGACACAAACATCAGCATCATGGAAATACCGGTCACGACGTCGGGATTCATCATCGGGATGTTTGTAGCGGTCATTACGGCACTTTTAAGCCACTTTTTTCTCATTTTCGCGATACCGACCGCGGCTACCGTTCCGAGCACGGTAGCAATGACCGCCGAGATAACTGCGAGCAGAAGCGTGTTTTTCAACGCGTCGATAAGGCTGCTGTTATATAAAAACAGCTCCTTGTACCAACGGACGGAAAAACCCTTGAAGATAGACGTGCTTTTGGCTGAATTGAATGAGAAAACTATCATAACAAAGATAGGCGCGTAAAGCAGCAGCATTACAAGCGACATAAAACCGGTCCTGAGCGCCTTCATACCACAACACCTCCGCTCTCAACGCCGTCATCCGAAAAGCGGTTGACTATGGCAAGGCTTATAAGTATAAGCACCATGAGCACGAGCGATATGGTAGCGCCCATGTTGTAGTTTACCTCGCTCGATTTATAGAATTTATCCTCAATGACATCGCCTATCATTTTTATCATTCCGTTGCTGAATTCATACGAAATGTAAAATGTACTGATACAAGGTACAAACACCATTGTTATACCCGATAAAACACCGGGTATACTGAGCGGAAAAATAACACGCTTCATGGTGCCGACGGCATTGCAGCCAAGATCGGCAGACGCCTCGGTAAGCGATCTGTCCACCTTTGAAATGACCGAATAAATGGGCAGTATCATAAACGGCAGATAGTTATACACCATTCCGAAAATGATTATGCCGGCGTTGCCTAAAAACTGGACACTGCCAAGTCCCAAAGAGGTCAGCAGCTTGTTTATAATACCGTTGTTTTCAAGTATCTGACGCCACGAATATGTGCGGACAATAAGGTTCATGAGCATCGGCAGCATTATAAGGAGCATGCACATTCTCTGCGCCGAAATATTGATCTTGGTCATACAGTAGGCAAACGGATAACCTATAATAAGGCAGATAAGCGTCGCCCAGAACGCATACGCGACGGAGCGACCGAATACCGACATATATATGCCGCTTGTAAAGAAATCCTTTACATTCTGAAATGTAAAGGCGCCGCTCTGATCGGTAAATGCATAATAAACGACAAAGATCAGCGGTACGATTATAAAAATGACCGACCAGGCGATGTAAGGGGAGTTAAGCAGAATGTTTTGTCTGTTTCTTTTCATTCCGCTTCCGCCTCCGCGAGGGCGCTCTCCTCATTCATTTCGTCAAGCTCTTCGCTGTAAGAGCTGTAATCACCGAACTTACCCGAATACTCGGACTTTTTCATGATGTGTATAGCGTCGGGTTCAATATAAAGTCCGACCGTTTCACCGACCTCATGCTTGTCGGTTGTCTGTATCATCCATTTGAAATCGTTTATATCAACGATTATTTCATAATGAACTCCGAGGAATGTGACCGAGGTGACATTACCCTCAAGCATACCCTTCATGGGCGGCACGATGTCAACGTCCTCGGGGCGTATAACAACGTCAACATCCTCGCCGTCGGCAAATCCCGAGTCAAGACATGCAAATTCCTTGTTGTCAAACTCAACCAGGAAATCCTTTTTCATAACGCCGTCAAGTATGTTGCTTTCACCGATAAAATCCGCAACAAAAGCATTTTCAGGCTCATTATAAATATCCGCCGGCGTGCCTATCTGCTGGATCTTGCCCTTATCCATAACGATAACGGTATCAGACATGGAGAGAGCCTCCTCCTGATCGTGGGTTACGAATATGAACGTGATCCCCGTGCTTTTCTGCAGATTTTTAAGCTCGACCTGCATGTCCTTTCTCAGCTTCAGATCGAGCGCTGACAGCGGTTCGTCAAGAAGCAGGACACGCGGGCGGTTTATGATAGCACGCGCAATGGCAACACGCTGCTGCTGTCCGCCCGAAAGTGTCTCGATCCTGCGTTTTTCAAGACCCTTCAGATTGACCAGCGCCAGCGTCTCATCGATTTTTTTTGCAATTTCCGCTTTGGGTACCTTTTTGACCTTCAGTCCGAATGCAACATTGTCATAAACATTCAGATGCGGAAACAGAGCATACCTCTGAAAGATAGTGTTGATATTTCTTTTGTAAGCAGGCAGGGAATTGATCCTTTTGCCCTCAAAAAAAACATCTCCGCTGTCGGGTGACGCGAAACCTGCAATGATCCTCAGTGTTGTGGTCTTGCCACAGCCGGAGGGACCGAGCAGCGTAACGAACTCGCCATCCTTAATAGACAGGTTTATCCCGTCAAGGACGACTTCTCCGTCAAACGACATGCGGATGTCTTTCAGATCAACAATAGATTTTTTAATCATTTAAGCATCCCCCTTTGCGGATAAAATCCGACAAAACCAAAATGGCTCTGCGCGAACTCGCGGTATCTCTGTTAAAAGCCCTCCGCAAAGGGTTTTTCATAGTTCTCGGTTTTGTCCTTACAAAACGGAACTACGGCTTAAAACTTGAATGCCGCTATGATGGCACAGATGCAAAAACGCATTGATGTTATATTATTGATTTTTAGCAGTAATGTCAATAGTTTTTCGCAAAATATAAGTCTAAAACTTTAAATTTATTCATTTTCAGAGGTATTTCGACCAAAAATTCAGCTTTTTCTGTAAATATCACCGAAATACGCCCGAAAGCAAATGAATTGTAATTCTACATTTATGCGCGTCTTAGCCGCAATAAAACTATTGCCTTTAGGCGACAGGTGTGGTATAATTCATTGGATAAAATATTATATTCCGGAGGCGAAATCATATTGATAATACTCGGCATCGATCCCGGATATGCCATCGTAGGCTTTGGCGTGATAAAATATGAGGGAAATCATTTTACAACACTTAAATACGGTGCTGTCACAACGCCTGCCGAGATGCCGTTCGGGGACAGACTTTCGCTTATTTTTGACGGAATGAATGAAATTTTCAGCCAATTCAAAATAGACGCTATGTCGATAGAAAAGCTGTATTTCAACACGAACACAACAACCGCTATAGATGTCGCACAGGCAAGGGGAGTTATAATGCTTTCCGCCCAAAAAAACTCGGTTGCAGCTTTCGAATACACACCGCTGCAGGTCAAGCAGTCGGTCACAGGCTACGGCAGGGCTGAAAAAAAGCAGATAATGGAAATGACAAGGGTCATTTTGGGACTTGAAAAGGTACCGAAGCCCGACGATACAGCCGACGCATTGGCTTTGGCTGTATGCCACGCACACTGGTCCGGTTCAATGACCGGCAGACTTACTCTCGGAGGTAGATTTTAAGCATGATATATTCACTTTCAGGTAAGCTGTTGATGACCGACGCTTCTTCGGCAGCCATTGAATGTTCCGGCGTCGGATATCGCTTCACTGCACCGGTGAGCACCCTTGCCGCACTGCCACAGGTAGGCAGCAACGCTTTTGTATATACATACATGAATGTAAAACAGGACGGCATTGACCTGTACGGCTTTGCAGATACCGCCGAACTCGATATGTTCAAACTGCTTATATCGGTCAGCAACGTGGGACCGAAGCTTGCGATCTCGGTGCTTTCGACCTTCAAGGTAGACGATATCTGCCTTTACATCGCAAACGGTGACTCAAAAGCGCTGTCAAAGGCGTCAGGAGTTGGACTTAAATCCGCTCAGAGGATAGTTCTTGAACTGAAAGATAAAGTAAGTGCCGGCAGTGCGGCTGTCAGCCGTGACAACAGTTCTGAGGACGGTATGAGCACCGACGGCTCCGCCGCAAAGGACGCGATAGCCGCACTTGTACAGTTCGGCTACACGCAGGGTGAAGCCGCCGCCGCCGTAGGAAAATGCAAAAATCTTGAACACACGGAAGATATCATAAAGCAGGCGCTGCGTCTGCTTGCAACTCAACTGTAACGGAGGCAACCAATGTCAGAGTTTGATTTTGAAAACAGAATCGTAACGCCGGAATATTCTCCGGGTGATGTTGATGTTGAGACAACGCTGCGTCCGCGCTCACTTGCCGAATATATAGGACAGGACAAGGTCAAGGATAATCTCGATATTTACATAAAGGCTGCAAAACTAAGAGGTGAGTCGCTCGACCATTGCCTGCTGTACGGTCCTCCGGGACTTGGCAAAACCACCCTTGCAGGTATAATAGCCAACGAGATGGGAGTTAATTTAAGAATAACATCCGGTCCTGCCATCGAAAAGCAGGGCGACCTTGCGGCGCTGCTCACAAATCTCAATGAGGGCGACGTGCTTTTCATCGACGAAATACACCGACTTTCGCGCAGTGTTGAAGAGGTGCTTTATCCGGCTATGGAGGATTTTGCACTTGATATCATCATCGGCAAAGGTCCGGCTGCGCGGTCTATCCGCCTTGATCTGCCGCATTTTACACTTGTAGGCGCTACGACACGCTCCGGTCAGCTTACCGCTCCGCTGCGTGACCGTTTCGGAGTTATGTTGAGACTTGAGCTTTATACCCCCGAACAGCTTGCCGATATCGTCAAGCGATCGGCAGGTATCCTTAATATCGGCATTGAGGATGAAGGCGCCCTTGAAATTGCCTCACGTTCAAGAGGAACTCCGCGTATTGCCAACAGGCTTTTAAAGCGTGTGCGTGATATAGCGCAGGTCGAATATAGCGGTGTCATAACCGAGGATATTGCCCGTCTTGCACTTTCGCGCTTTGAGATCGACGAGCTGGGACTTGACGATTTCGATAGGCGTATGCTGACAACGATAATCAAAACATATTCAGGCGGTCCCGTTGGACTTGACACACTCGCTGCTGCGGTCGGTGAGGACAGCATGACAATAGAGGACGTATATGAACCGTATCTTATGCAGATAGGCTTCCTGTCACGCACCAACCGCGGCAGATGCGTAACTGCGGCATGCTATGATCATTTAGGTATCGCGCGTCCGCAGACTGGCACACAGATGAATATGGATATATAAGATATTATTTAATCGATCAACAACAGAACGGAGAAGTTTTATGGGAAGATTATTTGGAACAGACGGAGCAAGAGGTATTGCTAATTCGGAGCTTACATGCGAGCTTGCAATGAGCATCGGCAGGGCGGCAGCTTATGTTTTGACAAAACATTCCACCGTGCGTCCTAAGGTAGTTATCGGAAAGGACACAAGAGTGTCGTCGTCCATGCTTGAAATGGCTCTGGCAGCCGGTATGTGCTCGTTTGGTGCTGATGTTATACTGGTT
This sequence comes from uncultured Oscillospiraceae bacterium, assembly GCA_900539855.1. Lineage (GTDB taxonomy): Bacteria > Bacillota > Clostridia > Oscillospirales > Acutalibacteraceae > UMGS172. The sequence continues at coordinate 11,786 of UQDO01000001.1, read as the reverse complement.
GGATTTATCCCGACTCCGGCAGTTGCGTACCTGATACCGGAGGTCGGAGCTGATGCAGGCGTTATGATATCGGCTTCTCACAATCCGTGCGAATACAACGGAATAAAGATATTTGACCGTTTCGGATATAAGCTGCCCGATGCTATAGAGGAGGAGATAGAAGCGATAGTTCTCGACAATGCGGTCATTATCGACCTTCCCACCGGCGGCGATATAGGCAGCATCTATTCAAGGCATGACTACCGTGACAAATATATCGAGCATGTGGTCTCCACCGTTGAGGACGGTACAAGACTCGACGGCATGAAGATAGTCATTGACTGCGCGAACGGCAGCGCTTCACAGACCGCCGAGCGCATTTTCACATCAATGGGCGCACAGTGCCACATGCTGCACAACCGTCCGGACGGCGTAAACATAAACGAGCATTGCGGCTCGACTCATATGGATGATCTTATTGACTATGTCAACGCACACGATGTTGATCTTGGTCTTGCATTTGACGGCGACAGCGACCGCTGCCTTGCCGTTGACGAAAAAGGAAAGCTTATAGACGGCGATAAGCTGATAGCAATTTTCGCCAAGGAGCTTAAGCGTTTGGGTCAGCTTAACGGCAACACAGCCGTTGTAACGGTTATGACCAACATAGGCTTCAAGAAATTTGCCAGAGAAAATGATATTGATATAGCCGAAACAGGCGTCGGCGACCGCTATGTGCTTGAAAACATGCTGAAAAACGATTACAGCATAGGCGGAGAGCAGTCCGGTCATATTATATTTAAAAAATATGCAACTACCGGTGACGGTCAGCTTTCCGGTCTGCAGTTCGCCGCCGCTATGGCGCGCACCGGCAAAAAGGCGTCAACCCTTGCATCGGTCATGACGTCGTATCCGCAGGTGCTTGTCAATGTCACGGTTACGAACGATAAAAAAGAGCTTGTAAAGACCGATGACGATATAAAAAATGCCATAAAGGCGGCGGAAAATCAGCTCGGCGACAACGGGCGTATTTTAGTCCGTGCATCAGGTACCGAACCGCTTATCCGCGTTATGATAGAGGGCGAAAATATCGTTGAGATAGATAAAATCGCAAACAGAGTTGCCGACATAATAAAGGAAAAGGCGGCAAAATGAGAGCGGTTAAGGACTTTGATGATTTCGAGCTTATAGACGCAACCGACGGCGAAAGACTTGAACGCTGGAAAGATATTATACTTATAAGACCCGACCCACAGGTTATGTGGCACGAAAAGCGGAAAAATCCGCTGTGGAATTCTCCGCACGCCGTATATCACCGCTCGCAAAGCGGTGGCGGCTCGTGGGAAATGATCAAAAACGTGCCGAAGGTCTGGACGGTAAATTTTCGTGACCTTACATTCCGCTTAAAGCCTATGGATTTCAAGCACACCGGTCTGTTCCCTGAACAGGCGGTTAACTGGGATCTTATGTCGCAGGTCATAAAATCGGCTGACCGTCCCTTAAAGGTGCTGAATTTATTTGCCTACACCGGCGGCGCCACAGTTGCCTGTCTCAAAGCCGGCGCGGCTGTAACACATGTAGACGCTTCAAAAGGTATGGTAGGTTGGGCTAAAGAAAACGCTGCCGCGAGCTCGGTTGCGGATCGCACGGTCAGATGGCTCGTGGACGACTGCCTAAAATTTCTTGCAAGGGAAATAAGACGCGGCAATAAATATGACGGCATAGTTATGGATCCTCCGTCATACGGCAGAGGACCAAACGGCGAGGTGTGGAAAATAGAGCAGCAGCTGTCTGAGCTGCTCACCCTTGCCGCAGGCGTTTTGTCTGAAGATCCGGCATTTTTCCTGCTAAATTCGTATTCCGGCGGCATATCGCCGACAATAATAAATTACATGGTCAATAAGACCGTCTTAAAAGGTATCGGCACAGCCGTTACCGATGAGATAGGTCTTGCGGTCACCGACCGTGATATTACACTTCCGTGCGGCTGCACGACGTATTGGATAAAAAACTATGGATAACCTTATAACATTAAACAATGTGTCCTTTGCTTATGAAAGCGACGAAGGCACAAATGAAGTAATGCGTGACCTTTCGGTATCGTTTGAAAAGAGCAGATTTACTGCCGTTTTAGGACACAACGGCTCGGGAAAATCGACCCTTGCAAGATTGCTCAACGGACTGCTCGTTCCAAATGAGGGCACAGTCACCGTAAACGGTATGCAGACCGACGATGAGAAAAACGATATTGCGATAAAGCGCACCGTCGGCATGGTATTTCAAAATCCCGATAATCAGCTGGTCGCAACGGTAGTTGACGAGGATGTGGCTTTCGGACTTGAAAATTTAGGCGTACCGCACGATGAAATGGTAAAAAGGGTCGCAGACGCCTTAAAAGCTGTCGGCATGAGCGATTACGCAAAAAGCGCACCGCATAAGCTGTCCGGCGGTCAGAAGCAAAGGGTAGCTATAGCCGGTATAATAGCCATGGAGCCGCAGTGCATAGTTTTTGACGAACCGACCGCCATGCTTGACCCTAAAGGCCGCAAAGAGGTTATGGAGGTCATTTTGAAGCTATGCCGCGAAAAGGGTATAACCGTTATACTCATAACGCACTATATGAACGAAGCCGCCATGGCTGACCGCGTGGTCATCATGGATAAGGGCAGTATAATACTTGACGGCACGCCGCGTGAGGTTTTTTCGAATGTTGAGACGCTGCAAAGCACAGGTCTTGACGTTCCGCAGCCGACGGCGCTTGCCACTCTGCTGAAAAAAGCCGGCATGGACCTTAAAGACGGCATACTTACCGTCGATGAATGTGCAAAGGCCGTGACCGAAGCTTTAAAAGGAGAAATCTGATTGTCGCTTTTAGAAGTAAAAAACCTTACCTACACATACGGTAAATCAACGCCGTTTGTGACACATGCCGTCGATAACGTATCCTTTAAAATTGAAAAGGGCGAGATCATCGGTTTGATTGGTCATACCGGTTCGGGAAAATCGACCATTGTCCAGCAGCTCAACGGTCTTATAAAGCCGGAAAGCGGCGAAGTTGTGCTTGACGGCAAAAACATATGGACCGAATATAAAAATATAAGTGAAGTAAGGTTTAAGGTAGGTCTTGTTTTCCAGTATCCGGAATATCAGCTGTTTGAGGATACCTGCATAAAGGATATATCATTCGGTCCGAAAAACATGGGACTTGGCGAGGAAGAAGCAAAAAAAAGAGCGCTGGAGGCGGCACGGCTTGTCGGTCTCGATGAAAAGCTGCTTGCAAAATCACCGTTTGATCTTTCGGGCGGTGAAAAGCGCCGTGTAGCCATTGCCGGCATTATCGCCATGCAGCCTGAGGTGCTCGTTCTTGATGAGCCTACCGCAGGGCTTGATCCGGTCGGACGTGACACCGTGCTTTCAATGATAAAAGAATACAGAGCCTCGACCGGCGCCGCCGTCATAATCGTATCGCACAGCATGGAGGACATGGCTAAAACGGCGGACAAGCTGCTTGTTATGAACAGCGGCAGACTTTGCATGTTTGATACCGTGAAAAATGTTTTTTCGCATGCAAAGGAGCTTGAAGAAATAGGACTTGACATACCGGAGGTCACAAAAATCGCGTCAAAGCTTGCTGATAACGGATTGCCTGTTGACCGCAGCATTTATACAGTTGAAGCGCTTTTGGGTGCCATACTTTCTATAAAGAAAGGCGGTGCTATTAATGCTTAGCGACATAACCTTCGGTCAGTTTATAGATACAGATTCTTCCATACACAGACTTGACCCGCGCACGAAGCTGCTTTATCTCATCGCTTATATAGTTCTTATATTTTCAGCCGGTAATTTTCTGACGCTTGCATTGCTGACGCTGTTTTTGGCGGTGCTGATCCCATTGTCGAAAATACCGTTCAAAATGTACCTGAAAAATATAAAGACAATACTGCCGATAATAATTATAACCGCACTGCTCAATATGTTTTATGCAGGCGGCGGTACCGTTATTTTCAAGTGGTGGGTGTTTACCCTGACAGTAGGCGGTATTGAGCGCGCGGCATTTATGTCGCTCAGGATCATTTTACTGATATTATCAAGCGCGATACTCAGCTACACGACGTCACCAACATCACTGACCGCTGCCATCGAAAGCCTTTTGAAGCCGTTGTCGCTTTTAGGTCTTGGCAACGCCGTTCATACAATGGCCATGACCATGACTATAGCGCTCAGATTTATACCTACGCTTATAGAGGAAACTCAAAAAATAATGAACGCGCAAAAGGCGAGGGGAGCAGATCTCGAAAGCGGTGGAATAATCAAAAGGATAAAGGCGTTGCTGCCGATACTTATACCGCTGCTTATATCCTCTGTAAGGCGCGCCTATGAGCTTGCCGAAGCAATGGAATGTCGGTGCTACAACGGCGGCATCGGCAGGACAAAGTTCCGTATAATGAAATTTTCGGCGCGTGACTGCATATCGGTCATAACTGTCTTGGTGCTCACCGCCGGGACCGTTGTTCTGAACATTTTCGGCAACAGAATAATAAGCTTCATTTTCTGAGGTGTTAAGACTTGAAAAGGCGACTGCTGACAATTAAATATGACGGCAGCCGTTACTGCGGCTGGCAGGTGCAGCCAAACGGCGTCAGTATACAGTCCTGTATGCAATCGGCTTTGGAAAAGGTGCTGGGATTTAAGCCTGAAGTCACCGGATGCAGCAGGACCGATGCCGGCGTACACGCCAATATGTTCTGCCTGCATTTTGATTCGGACGATAATATCAGCGACTACAAGCTGCCGCTGGCACTGAATTTTTATCTGCCTTATGATATATCTGTCATATCATCAAGGGAGGTGCCTGACTGCTTTCACGCCCGCTATTCTTCAAAGGGCAAGAATTATATTTATAAAATACATAATTCTGCCGTCCGCGATCCGTTTAACTTCAGATATTCACTGAGCATTCCGAAAAGACTTGATGAGACAGTAATGAACGCTGCGGCTTTAAAGTTCTGCGGCACGCACGACTTTGCGGCGTTCTGCTCAAGCGGTTCTTCGGTAAGCGACACTGTGCGCACGGTGTCTGAGTGTTCGGTATCAAGAGACGGCGACGACATAACGGTCAGCATATCGGCAAACGGTTTTCTTTATAATATGGTACGCATCGTGACCGGAACTTTAATTGATGTAGGCAGCGGTAAAATCGATCCTGACGATATACCGAAGATCATAGCTTCATGCAACCGGGAAATGTCGGGACCTACCGTTAAGCCGAACGGTCTTTTTCTGAATAAAGTATTTTATGATAATATATGATCGGAGGGATATAGGTGGCTTTTGAACGTAAAAAAAGAAAGATAAAAATTGACGTTCCGAGATCCAAGGTCAAAGAAAAAGAGCTGAAAAACAACGATGTCCCCGATGATACCGAGGAAAAAGCCGCCGATACCAAGCCTTCCAAGATCGAGATAATCAAAGGCTCGCGGCGCAGAAAGCGCATTATAAGAATAATATCGTATGCTCTCATAGTCACTTTTATAGTCACGCTTTTGGTAGTCAATTCACTTTCGGCGACGGGACTCGTCGAAACCTTGCAAAATGCATATGCCAAGTCCGGCAGCGGCAAATTTCCGGTCAGTATTTATTCACAGAATTCCACATCTGTTTTAACGGTTAATAACACTGTCTGCGCCCTCAACGATTCGTATTTTGAGGTCTACAACCGCAAGGGTAAGCTGATACAGGCGGCGTCTCACGGCATGTCCGATCCTGTTCTCGAAACATCAGAGGCACGTTTTTTGCTGTACGACCGCAGTAGATACACCGTAAAAACATATAATTATTCATCTTTTCTGGCTGAAAAAACATTTGATAAACCGATATTTGCCGCCGCCATAGGGCGCAGCGGAACCTATGCGGTTGTAACCTCTTCAGACTCATACTATGCCACAGTCTATGTATATAATAAAAATAACGATCTCATTTACACATGGAACTCCGCCAACTATTATGTGGCTGACGTCGCCGTTTCAAACGACGGTAACGCAATAGCGCTGGCGCTTTTGGGTGCAAGCGGCGGTACATTTGTTTCCGAGGTTTATATACTCAGGTTTGACAGCGCAACACCTAAATATAAATTTACGTTTGACACGCTGATATCCTCGCTTATGTCAGCCGGTGAAAACTATATGCTCGCTACAGGAATCGACAGCGCGTATACTGTCGCCTGGAACGGTTCTTCAAGCAGTAATCTCAATGTCTCAGGTGTCATACGATCTTTTATGACGTACGAGAGCGGTTGGTCGGCTCTGACCTGCGGCAGGGAAAACAACGATCAGATAAACAGTGTAAAGATAATCGGTCAGAACGGTATGCCTATTTCCGATTTTGAGTTTTTTTCGCAGATCGACGGTGTCGGAATAAATGCAGCGGAAGTAATAATACTGTCTGATCAGACCGTTTGTGTTTATGATCACAGCGGTAACCTGAAATCAGAGCTTACATCTGATGTCAAACCTCTGCACGCAGTAATAACGCAGTCAGGTGATATAATTACGGTGGACAATTCCCGTATGCAGTTGTTGTCCGCCGCAGAATAAAGGAGTTTTGTTATGTCTATACTTATTGATATTGCAGTCATAGCCCTGATAGCCGTATTTGCATTTATCGGCTACAGAAAAGGTCTTGTAAAAACGCTTTTGAACTTTGCCGGAGTATTTATTGCTCTTATAGCGGCATTTTACATAGCAAGTCCGCTTTCCTCGTTTGTATTTGACACATTTTTCAGCGACAGAATACATAACGGAGTGAACAAAGCTATTGTAAATTCAGCCGCTGACACTGTTACCGGAGCGGTCGCCGCTGTGCCCGACTATATCAAAAAAGGTGCCAAGGCACTTGATATAAATGTTGAAAAGGTGATTTCTGATTCTGATCCCGAGTCAGGCGTGTCATTTGCCGAAGACGTTGCCGAAACAATAACCCAAAAGGTTGCAAGACCAATAGTGACCAGGCTCTTAGCAATTATTTTGTTCATCATTTTATTTGTTCTGCTTAGAGTGCTTATAAAAGTAATAGCAAATGCTCTGAATCTTGTTGCCAGGCTGCCGGGACTTAATTTAGCCAACAGAACGCTCGGAGCGGTTATAGGCTTTGCCGAGGGTCTTCTCATAGCATATGTCTGCTGCTTTGCAATAATGCAGATAGCCGATATTAAAGGAGGCAGCTTTTTGGGTGTTTCAATGGATACACTTAGCGATACCTACATCTTTTCGAAGCTCGGCGGTCTGTTTGATTTTAAAATAAAATAGCTGTTTTGGCGCGTTCGTTACGCCGTTCGCCTGCGCGCTTTATTTCCCCGACGGTAAAAAGGAGAATATCTATATGGAGCTTTGTGCAAAATGCAAAAAAAGACCGGCTGTTGTCTTTATACAGGGCATGGGCAGCGACGGCAGTTCTACGGGCAAGCCTCAGGGGCTTTGCCTGCTGTGCGCTAAAAAAGCCGGGATCAGACCTATTGACGACATGCTGAAAAACATGAATATATCTGATGATGAAATAGAGGATATGAGTGATCAGCTTATGGGGCTTATGGACCCGGGCGCCGACGGCGACGAAGCGGAAGAAAACGACGGTGAAGAATCGTTTTCACCGGGCGGTGCGGCTACCTTTCCTTTTTTGAACGGAATTTTCGGCAACATGAATAAAGCCGGCGATCAAAATTCCGCTGAATCAGAAACCGATGTTAAGGACGGAAAAGACCGCAAAAAGAGCAGAAAGAAAAGAAAATACCTGTCGCAGTTCTGCACCGATCTTACAAGCAAAGCCCGTAACGGCGAGCTTGACGTAATAATAGGCAGAGAGCCTGAGCTTTACAGAACGATACAGATACTGTCAAGACGCACCAAAAACAACCCCTGCCTTATCGGCGAACCGGGCGTCGGCAAAACAGCCATTGCAGAGGGTCTGGCGATAAAAATTGCCCAAAAGGATGCCCCTGCAAAGCTGCTTGACAAGGAAATAATGTTGCTTGACCTTACATCACTTGTGGCAGGAACGCAGTTCAGAGGGCAGTTTGAGAGCCGCATAAAAGGTCTTATAGACGAAGTTAAGGCAGAAGGCAATATAATACTGTTTATCGACGAGGTGCACAACCTTGTCGGCGCTGGCGATGCAGAAGGCTCTATGAGCGCCGGAAACATTTTAAAGCCTGCTCTGTCAAGGGGAGAGATACAGGTCATAGGTGCAACAACTTTCGGCGAGTACAGAAAATATATAGAAAAGGATCCTGCTCTTGAAAGACGTTTTCAGCCGGTCACGGTTGAGGAACCGTCTGTTGAGGAATCGGTAAAAATACTTACCGGAATACGCGGATATTACGAAAGCTTTCATAAGGTCAAGGTATCGGATGATATCGTCCGCAGCGCCGTGAGATTGTCAGAACGGTATATAAACGACCGGTTCCTGCCGGACAAGGCTATAGACCTTCTTGACGAGGCGTGCGCCTGTGCCTGCCTCAGAAACAAAGCTATCGATAAGCTGTACCTTGCGAACAAACGCACAAACGAGCTGACTGCCGAGTTGTCGGAGCTTGAATCGGTGGTCGATGAACCGGATTATGAAAAAATAGCCAATGTCAAATTTGAGCTTGAAAAAAGCAAGGAGACCGCAAACGAGGTAAAGGACGCAGCTGCCGATAATAATGTTACGACAGACGATCTTGCCAAGGTCATTGAACTCTGGACAGGTATACCGGCTGTCAAGATAAAGCAGAACGATCTCGACAAGCTGGCACGGCTTGAGGACAATATAAAGAAGCACATAATAGGGCAGGACGAAGCCGTCGATGCCGTAGTTCTCGGAGTCAGACGTTCCAATTTACAGATATCGAGCCATAGACGTCCTGCGTCGTTTATATTTGTCGGTCCCACAGGCGTTGGAAAAACCGAGCTTGTAAAGGTTCTGGCGCGTGAGCTGTTCAACACACCCGATTCACTTATAAGACTTGATATGTCCGAATACATGGAGAAGCACGCGGTGTCAAAACTCATAGGCGCACCTCCGGGATATGTCGGCTATGATGAAGCCGGTCAGCTTACCGAAAAGGTAAGAAGGAAGCCGTATTCGGTCATACTTTTCGATGAGATCGAAAAAGCGCACCCGGACATAATGAATGTGCTTTTGCAGATACTTGACGACGGAAGGATAACCGACGCCCAGGGGCGGACTGTCAATTTTGAAAACACCGTAATAATAATGACCTCAAACGCCGGAAGCAACAACAGCGCACAGACCATAGGCTTCAGCCGCAGCGCTGCGGAGGCATCAAAGGACAAAGCAGTAAGGGCGTTAAAGGAATTTTTAAGACCGGAATTCTTAGGCAGGGTAGACGATATTATTGCCTTTGCACCGCTGTCGGCAGAGTCCCTGCAAAAAATCGCTGCGCTTACCCTTGATGAGCTGAAGCCCCTGCTTGCCGAACGCGGTATTGAATTTGGTTATGATCAAAGCATCTGCCGCTATATTGCCGAAAACTGCGGCAGCTCGGGCGGCGCGCGCGATATCCGCAAAATGGTGCGGAAAACAGTTGAGGATAAGATAATATCCGAGCTTATAGACCATCCGGAAGTGACTGTAAAAACAATCCTTGCAACATATAAGGATGAGCCGAAAATAATATACAACGGAGATGAGTCCAGATGATAGACAGTAAATATGCAGACTATTCATGGGACAAAACGGCTGAGCTTTTGGCAATACCGTCGCCTACTGGTTACACTGAAATGGCTGCCGAATGGGTGGCAAAGCAGTTTAAAGATCTTGGCTTTGAAACCGTTCCGACTACAAAAGGCGGTGTTTTAGCCGATCTCGGCGGCGGAGACAGCGAGGATGCTTTATTGCTTGAAGCACACGCCGATACCTTAGGCGGCATGGTATCCGAGATAAAGCAAAACGGCCGTCTGAAGCTGACGCCGCTCGGCGGAATGAATCCGAATAACGGCGAGACCGAAAACGTGACCGTTATAACAAGAGATGGCAGACAGTATGAAGGTACTTTACAGCTTTGTAACGCTTCCATCCATGTAAACGGCGATTACTCAAAAACCGAAAGAACATGGGATACTGTTGAGGTCGTGCCCGATGAAGATGTTAAGACAGCTGCCGATACGCGTGCACTCGGTATCGAAGTGGGGGATATAGTTGCCTTTGATCCGAGAACAAGGAGGACGGCATCCGGATATTTGAAAAGCCGTTTCCTCGACGACAAGCTGTCCGTAGGGATTATACTGGGCCTTGCGAAATATATAAAGGATGAGCATGTGACCCTCAAGCGCCGCGTATATGTTCATGTTACCGTTTACGAGGAGGTAGGTCACGGCGGCTCTGCTTCGGTACCGGCAGGTGTTACCGAAGCCATATCGGTCGATATGGGATGCGTTGGCGACGGACTTGGCTGCACCGAGCGTCAGGTATCCATATGTGCAAAGGACTCGGGCGGACCATACAGTTATCCGGTCGTTGGAAAGCTTATAGACGCAGCCAAAGCAGAAAACGCCGATTATGCGGTTGACGTTTATCCGCATTACGGATCGGATGTTGAAGCGACCTTGCGTTCAGGCTGTGATATAAAGCACGGACTTATAGGCGCAGGAGTATACGCAAGCCACGGGTATGAGCGCAGTCATATTGACGGAGTTTATAATACCTTAAAGGTCCTTTGTGGTTATCTCGGGATATAAAACTATACATGAGTTGGCACTGTACTGTTTAAGTGCAGTGCTTTTGAGAACCACTGGCTCTGCCAGTGGGGAAAAAGCAACAGGCTTTAAAAGTCTGTTGCTTTTCCGTCTTTTAATAAATAGACATTGTCAGTGTTTTCATCTTCTTTAATTTCAAATCCTAATACATCTCGATAAAAACAAATCATTTTCGGCATATCTTCAACAAATAAGCCACATCCATCTAATCGCATTGTAATTCCTGCGTTTAAATATTGTCGTTGCCAAATACCGATTCGTCTAATAATTATATCATAATGCAGCCTGTTAAGCCATAAATAAAAAAAAGTCCACCGTAATTCTGATAGATTACGGTGGACTTTTGAAACTAAAGACCTATTTTGATACGAAATGCACACCTTGTCACCTTTCCGTTAAAATGTTTGGAAATCGTTAAATGGTGTACACCGTATTTGCAGAAGATGCTGCATACTTCTAATCCAGACATTCCGGATCACCGGCTTCTTCGTTTCCAAGATATACTTTGTATGGTTTCCCTTGATAATAATTCATAATCTGTCGTCTTAATTTCGAAGGATACAAGGGCTGCAAATTAAGCGTAGAAATATCCAGCCATCCTATGCCAACTTGATTCGTATCTCCATGAAGAACAGCATCCGGCATGTTATCAATATATTCACAAGAAAAAATCAAATCGACACGATGAAAGGTTTCGCCATGAACACCTTCCACTACAAAAAGCAATTCTTTGCACTCTATAGCAATACCTAATTCCTCTGATACTTCACGGCAAACAGCTTCATTTAGCGTTTCTTCTGCTTCTTGACCACCGCCAGGCATAATATACCATTCTTCACCAGCATCTCTGATTTTGATAGCGGCCATTTTTCCGTCTTTGATGATAAGTGCTTTTGCAGAGTTTCGAATCCTCCCCATAACAATTTCCTCCGTAATGCTTAAAAGAAAAACTGGACACCCATTCTGATACGCAAATGTATCAAAACTGGTGTCCAGTTATGGTGCCGGTGGCGGGGGTCGAACCCGCACGGGTTATTAGCCCAACGGATTTTGAGT